>JAYWHK010000179.1:0-24707 GCA_043777755.1 Saprospiraceae bacterium | reverse complement strand
ATCAATTTTTTATTTTTATAAAAATTATAAAAAAATTATAAAATTTTAGTGTCAAAAAAAATTATGCCTAAAATTTCAAAAACTGGAACATCGAGTTTTCACAAATATTTGCCTGTTAAAATCACAAAGTTGGTTGAGGCGTAACAATAAAAACGATAAAATATGATAAAAATAATAGGCGTTCCCTACGATGCCAATTCCTCTTTTCTAAAAGGACCTTCTTACGCACCGCAGCGTATCAGATTGATGGACAAAGAAGGCTCGGCAAATAGTTTTGCTGAAAACGGACTGGAAGTAAAAGAGCACTATAATTACCAAGATTGTGGTGATATTGTGTTCAAAGAGACCAATCCTAAAAAGGCTTTTACGACCATAAAAAATAAAATTAGTAGCCTAATCAAGGATAATAGCAAAGTTATTTCGATTGGCGGCAACCACTCGGTTAGTTTTCCTATCATCAGTGCTTTTGCGGATAAATATGAAGGTTTGAATATACTACATTTAGATGCTCATGCCGATTTGTATGACAATTTTGACAATAATCCCTATTCCCATGCCTCGCCTTTTGCACGGATTATGGAAACAGGGAAAATCAAATCTTTGACACAAGTGGGTATTCGTACATTCAGTACGCATCAACGGGAACAAGCCGCTAAATTTGGGGTAAAAGTGATTGAAATGAAGGATTTTGATTTTGATTTTATTAAAAATTTGCAAGCACCACTTTATATTTCATTGGATTTAGATGTTCTTGACCCTGCCTTTGCTCCTGGCATTTCTCATCACGAACCAGGTGGAATGACAACAAGGGAATTGATAAAAATAATTCAAAATATTGACGTTGAGGTTGTTGGAGCGGATATTGTGGAATACAACCCAATGAGAGATATAAACAACATGACAGCCATGGTTGCCTATAAACTCCTAAAAGAGTTTGTAGCAAAAATGGTTTAAACCCGCAATTGGCTTTCAAATATGTCTATCCAAATAGACATGACTGTAACAGGTATTGATGGCTTATAAATAAATTAGGCGAAATAAAAAAACAAAGAATTGTTATTGCCTTTGTATAAAAGAAGAAACGAAAAAAGTAAAAAAACCATTTTCTATCCTGAAAATGGTTTTTTTTATTCTAATCATCAACGCCAATACTACAAAAATCAAGAAAAAAAGTAATCATTTTCACTACGCAATTCCATTGCGTATTATTTTTTTACCTTTGTAAAAAAATTACAACGTATGAAAATTACATTTATCTCCTTATTGGAAGAAATGATTGCAAAAGGCTATGTCCGAGTACAGCAGCACCCTACACTGCCGTTTTCAATTTACAATTATACGCCTTTGGCACAATTTGAACGATGCTGGAACGAAGCAACGCTGGCTTGTCGTGGCTTGATATTGGATTCGGAATACAATGTTATCGCTCGTCCATTTGCCAAATTTTTCAATTATGGAGAACAAGAAGGCTTGGTGATTCCAAATGAACCTTTTGAGGTTTTTGAAAAAATGGACGGCTCGTTGGGTATTTTATATTGGTGTGGTGATGTGCCGCACATCGCTTCTCGGGGTTCATTCACAGGCGTACAAGCCTTGCACGCAACAGGTATTTTACACGAGCGTTATGAAAGTTTTTTTTCACAATTAGAAAAAAATAAGACCTATTTATTTGAGATAATTTATCCCGAAAATCGCATCGTAGTGAACTATGGCGACCTCGACGACCTTATTTTGTTGGCAGTAATTGACAATGAAACGGGAAAAGAATGTCCGCTTCCGAAAAATCTTTTTTCAATAGTAAAAAAATATGATGGCATAAAAGATATTAACAATTTGAAAAAGCTGGAAGAAGAGAATCGGGAAGGCTTTGTAATTTTATTTGCTTCAGGCTTGCGTTTGAAAGTAAAATTCGATGAATATTGTCGAATCCACAAAATCATTACCCAAGTTTCCAACATTTCGATTTGGACTTTTTTAAAAGAAAACAAACCTTTTGAAGAACTTTTAGAGCGTGTACCTGACGAATTTTACAATTGGGTACGAAAAACAAAAAGCGATTTAATCACTGATTATCAACGCATTGAGTCAGAAGCGAAGACAGAATTTAAAGTTTTTGCAACTCGAAAAGAAACTGCACAGTATTTTATACAAGAATGTCAGCACACCGCAATTTTGTTTGCGATGTTGGACGAAAAAGATTACGCCTGGGAAATCTGGAAACAGCTTCCTCCAACATTTTCAAAGCCGTTTTCAGATGTTGAAAACTAAAAAATTTGCCTTGCCATCATTTTTTTTTAAAATTTTAAAATTTTTTTTACAATATTTTATATTTTTTTAATTTTGTATCTAACTGTTATACAGCGATTTACGATTTTTATTAAATTAAATATAAATTAGTTCGTAAGTTTTTTAAGTCATTGATTTTCAGCAAAATAGAGTGTTTATAACTTTGTTAAATCATTGATTATCAATGATTTAAAATATGTTACAAATGTTAATTTACGATAAAAAAAATATCATTTTTTTATGCTAAAAACTTTGTTTATCTGAAAAAAAGTACCGATATTTGTACTCCCGTAGAGAAAGAAAACAAGAGGACACACAACAAAGACTTTTTCAGCGTAAATACTACTCTTCCGTATTGCTGCTCGTCAGCAAAATTTAGCTTTTAGCAAACATCATTCTATTTTAGAAAACGTTCGAAAAATTATTTTCAGAACACGGCTTTAGAGCCAATTTATTTTACACAAAAATAATGATCAAGGACTGTTTAACAGTATGGTCTAGCTGCCTGCATACCATACAAAAAAATGTAAATGCCCAAAGTTTTAAGACTTGGTTCGAGCCAATCAAACCCGTTAGGTTGGATCAAGGTGTACTTACGATACAAGTACCCAACAAGTTTTTTTACGAGTGGCTGGAAGACAATTACGTGGCATTGCTTCGTATGTCTATCCACCAAGAACTCGGCGAAAGGGGTCGCTTAGAGTATCAAGTCCTGATGAATCGCCCTGCGGAAAAGGCGAGAACAAACATGACGGTTGCCACTGCAAAACCTGCGGCTATGGCAATGGCTATGAACGCCAGCGCAAGTGCTTCTGCTGTGGCGAACCATACGATGACAACCACTATGGCAGAAGTGGAAGAACGTCCGATACACCAACAACAAATCAGGGCTGAACACATCAAGAATCCGTTTGTGATTCCTGGTATCAAGAAAGTGCGTATAGATTCGTTGCTGAATCAGAATTACCAATTTGAGAATTTTATCGAAGGAGATTGTAATCGTTTGGCTCGTTCTGCTGGTATGGCGGTTGCTAAAAAACCAGGAGGAACGGCTTTTAATCCGCTTTTCTTATTCGGAAATGTTGGTTTGGGAAAAACACACTTAGCACAAGCTATTGGTAATGAAGTAGTTAAGAATTTTGAAGATAAAAATGTACTGTATGTATCTTGTGAAAAATTCACGAACCAAATCATAGAATCTATCAAAAATGGTTCTATCAATGATTTGGTGAATTTTTATCAATTGATAGATGTTTTGGTGGTTGATGACATTCAATTCCTTGCGAATAAGCTCAAAACACAAGAGATTTTCTTCCATATTTTCAATCAATTGCACCAAACAGGCAAACAATTGATTCTGACTTGTGACCGTCCTCCGAAAAACCTCGAAGGTATCGAAGACCGACTCATTTCTCGTTTCAAATGGGGCTTGTCCGCAGATTTGGCAATGCCTGATTTTGAAACTCGTATGGCGATTTTGGAAGCAAAAATTGAGAAAGAAGGTCTTCAAATGCCACATGATGTAGCAGAATGTATTTGTTTTAATGTAAAAAACAATATTCGTGAGCTGGAAGGCGTAATGATTTCTTTGATTGCTCAATCGGCTCTCAATCAAAAAAATATTGACATCAGCTTAACAAAAGATGTTATTAATAACTTTGTAACGAATGTCACCAAAGAAATTACTGTAGAGTACATCAAAAACGTAGTGGCAGACCATTTCAAGATTGGTGTGGACAAATTACAAGGAAAATCTCGCAAACGTGCGATTGTCGTAGCCCGTCAAATATCTATGTATATGTCTAAAAGCATGACCAACAAGTCGCTAAAAGCCATTGGTGCGGCTTTCGGAGGTCGTGACCACTCTACCGTGATTCACTCTTGTAAAGCGGTACAAGACCAAATCGAAACTGACGAGGCTTTCAAGGAAACGGTATTAGAACTTGAAAAGAAACTGAAAATGAGTACGAAGTAAAAATTCGAGATTCTAAATTCGGGATTCTAAATTTAAGAATCGAAGAACAAAATATAACTTACGCTTTTCAGGACTCTCTTTTTTATATAAAATATCTTAGTGTACAGAAGTTCGTGCTGCCGATGAAGTTGCTTATGGTTCATAATTCTGCACGCAGATTTACACAGATGATGCTTCCGCATCACTCACGGATTTTCGCTGATTTTTCGTGTAGGAAATCCGTGAAAATCCGTGAGTGAAATCAATTTATTGATTTTATCTGCGAAAATCTGTGTGCGAAAATGCGATTAGTTTGCAAGCACGAGATTTCGGACACTAAGTAAAATATTAGAAACCAAGCGTTTGCAATATCTTTAATATCTAATAACCAATATCCGTTGTATATATACACCCTATTCCAAATTCTTAGTCTTTTTGCCCTATCGCTGCTTATTTTTCACAAAAAAAGCAGCGATAGGTATTTTTACCCGTCACTGCTTTTCTAACTATTGTTTTTCTTTTCTATTATTTTGGTAATAAAATGGCATCAATTACGTGAATAACACCATTCGTTGGTAAAATATTTACCGCTGTAATGTTTGATGCTGTTGTGTTAAAAGAGCCTTGTACAGTTGCTCCTTTAAAAGTCAAATCGTCGCCTTGTGCGGATTTGACGGCACCATCTTTCAAATTAGTAGAGAAAACACGAGCGCCTACAACGTGGTGTGTTAAAACTTTTGCTAAAAACGCAGGGTCAGCTGCTTTTAATTTTGCTTCGTCAAAACCAGCTTTTGTGAACGCCGCATTTGTAGGAGCGAAAACAGTAAATGGACCTGTTCCTGAAAGAATTGTTACCACTTTTGTAGCACCTTCATTAGCACGTAAAACGGCTGTTTTCAACAAAGATAAATTTGGATCAGCTACGACCATTTCAACAATATTCTTGCTTGGTGGCAAAAGTACTGCATCAATAACATGAATCACGCCATTATCGGCAGCAACGTCAGCTGTTGTAACTTTTGCACCATTGATAGATACGCCTGCTGCATTTTTTGTTAAAAACGCAATAGCTTTTCCCAGTGTTGTAAGTTCTTGATTATCAGCTGTTTTGATGTCTGCCGATGCAACTTTTGAACCTAAAACATGGTATTGCAAAATTGCAGTCAATGTTGCTTTATCTGCTGCACTTACAGCTGCTTCATCTTTGAAACCCGCATTTTTGAACGCTTGATTGACGGGTGCAAAAACAGTAAGATTTGGTGTTTCAGCCAAGGTCTTGTCCAAGCCTGCCGCTACTACTGCTGCTTTTAAAAATGAAAAATTAGCGTCAGCGATTACAACATCTACGATTGTTTTTTTCACTACTGGTGTTATTACTGGCTCATCTTCTTCACAAGATGTAAAAAAACTCATGCTGCTTACAGCTAAAAAGGCGAAAATTAAGATTCTCAATTTCATAATAAAAAATTTTATTTAGTTAGCAAAATAATGATTTTTGGAAAAGCAAAACCCTGTTGCTTGTTCACTATATCTAATATGAGAATACTTGTAAAAAGGTTGCCTGAGAAAATTAATTTTGTTTAATTTTTTTATAAATATTTTTAAACAAAAAAAAAGTCAAGCGAAATCGCTTGACTTTTTTGACTTTTTTGTTCAGACTAAATTCCAAAACTCAGTCCAAACTCCGCCTAAAACCTATATTTTAGGTTCACTCCGATGCCGTAAGAAATTGGCGTATTTGAATAAGACGCATTTTTGTACATTGGACGTAAAGATTGATTGAAAAAACCTTCCGCACCGAGTTGCATTTTTTTTGTCAATGGATAATAAAAGCCAAGGATTGTTCCAATCTCAGGTGTCCACCGATTTGGTTTCGGAGAATTTTGGACAGTGGTTTGCGTTTCTTTTACAGCACTATGACGGGACAGTACGCTCTGAAAAGTAGTTTCTGTACTCGTATTAATCATTTGATTGAATGATAACTGATTGATTATCTGAAACTTACCAATATTAAAAAAATTAGCTCCAATCGAAAGAGGAATCCTTACGAATTTTAACTTCTCTATTCCAGAAGCAGAAATAGGAATCGCTTCACCTGCGGTAACAACTTGGTTCGACTGTCGCTGAAGTACCATTTCCATTTTCAACTCACCTTGTGAAGTAGGAATCGCTCCATTGTATTTATTGTCAAAATTACCGTTGATATTGGTCGTTTCTCCATTTGGATTAAAAGGCAAAGCTACGTCATAATTGAGTGCGTAACGTATTTCAGATTGTTGAAGCCCCAAAGTCACAAAAGTACGCTTGCCAATCATTCTCGAGGCACTTATGCCATAAGAATATGCCAAATTAAATTTTTCGCCACTAAAATCTATCTTGCCGTCGCTCTTGATTTTATTTTTCACAAAAAAAGTTTGAGCCGATACAATAACAGCGTAATTTGGTGTTGGTTTTATTTTTTCCAAAGAAAAATAGTCCAGTTTTGAGGCGTAAATAGAGGCAATATTTACGCTCAATTCTGGGATTGCAAGGTATTTAAAATCTTGTGGAAGCGATTTGATTGTTTCCAAAGGACTCCGCTTTTGATTTGTATTTTGGACTATTTCACTGTTGTCAGTTTTTTCATTGTTCGACACAATACTTGCATTTATATTTTCGACAACATTGGATAATACAAGATTTGAATTTTTATTTCCTACTAAAAAACTTTGATTTGCGTTTGTCGTAGCAATTGATTTTTTTGTAAAAGAACCAACCATAGTAGGCTTTTGAGGATTAGAATATTTTTTATCAAAAATAGCTTTTTTGCCCGCAACATTATTTTTAGCTGATTGATTTTCAGTATTTTCTACATTATTATTCTCAGTATTTTTATTTTCAAAAATCACATTTTTAATTAAGCCATTTGTATTTTTTCCAATTGTTTCGGTATCATCAATGCTTCTGATTGTTGTTTTATCAATATTTTTTGCATTGATAGTAGGCATATTTTGGTTGTTCTTATTGTCGAAAAATACTTTTTCAGAAAATAAAAACAATGCAAATAAACCACCCATCACAGCAAATGGGAATACCCAAAAGAAAGCAAAACGCTTTTTTTTCTTTTCCGTCAAATCCTCTTCAATACCAGCCCAAACCTTGTCGGGAGGTACATTCCAATCCTCTTCGCTGATGTTTTCATCGTTGAAGGAAGAGCGAAAAAGAGATTCTAAATCCTTACTCATGTCTATAATTTTTAGTATGCTGTGACCAATTGCGAATCAGTAATCGCTTTTTTCAGCAATTGTTTTGCTTTAAAAAGCTGTGTTTTCGAAGTATTTATGGAGATATTGAGCATTTCAGCGATTTCATTGTGCTGTAAACCATCAATAACATAAAGGTTAAAAACTGTTCGGTAGCCTGTTGGTAATTTTTGAATATGCGCCAATAGTTCTTTGAGCGACATGCTTGAAACCACATCTTCATCACTGGAAATTTGCAATTGCGAATCGTTCATTTCCACAAAACTCATTTTCTTTTTCCGAATCAGCTGCAATGCTACATTGATAATGACCCGTCGCATCCAACCTTCAAAAACACCTTTTGAAGAATCGTATTGGTGCATTTCTTTGAACACTTGAATAAAACCATCTTGTAGCATATCCTCGGCTTCGGCTCTGTCGGTAGCGTAACGAAGACATAGCGTGAACATAGAAATTCTGTATCGCTCGTAGAGCAATTTTTGGCTACGAAGGTCGTTTTTCAAACAACCTTGCAGCACATTTTTTTCGTCAAAACCTTGGTTTGTCATACGCTAAATTATTTCAATTTAAGCTACAACATATTATATGCTACAAGGTTAAAAATGGTTGTCTGTAAAAGGTATGTTTTTAGAAATATTTTTTACTTCCAACTTTTCACTTTTATTAATTTGTCACCTGTCCATTTAAAAAGGTCAATATTGTAAGACTGAGTTTTGAGTTTCGGTTCTCCATTAATGTTTTCGTCATACTCACCTTCATTTTTTATAAGCATGACGTGGTTGGCAATACCACCTTTGTCGCAAGGTAAAAGGACACTTTCCACTGCAAAGAACGCTCCTGCATCAGATACAGAAGAGGTTGTCATGGCTTTGATAAATTTATTTTTGCTGAAAAAATAAAGGTTTTCACTCGACGCATAACCGCAAGCTGGATAATATAAATCGACTTCAAAAACGTTATTTACATTTTCAAAAACCTTGCAATCGTTGTGAATAATGTCTAAATAATACCCAACGTCAGCTTGCGCAGAAAATTCTGTTTTGCTGAGTTCGATACCATTTTTGACAGCACGGATTTGAATGAGTGTTTTGCCCGTTTTTTCTTCAAAAGATGATACACCAGCCAAAATCATCAAGCCTTTTTCGTCGTCGTATTCTTGGTCATAAACGAAGGTTGCACAAGACAAAACGCCGCCCCAAAGATAGCCAACAGTCCCGTTGCTCAACGAAACTTTGCACCAAGGAGCTTTGAATCCATTGAGCGTAATTTCTGTTTTATCGACCTCGCTGATGGTAATTTTGGTTGCAATGGCTAATTTTTGAACGATTTTTGCATTGGCATCAGGTTTTTCACGCAAATTGGCATCTGAAACAAGCGTGTATGCAACGATTGGAGCAGTACTGGATTCGTCCATTTTTGACCAAGGTGAAAGGTCGCCACTTGCACGACGGCCTTCTTCTTGTCCAAATAAATTGAACGTCATTAACAATAAGGCGGTTGAAATGAGTGTTTTCATAATAAAAAATTGGGTTTTGGAGTGCGGACTTGAGTCCGCACAAGGTTATAAATTATACTCCAAGCTATAGCTTGGAGCTACAGAAGTTGCTCTAAATAATGCTCTTTTATTCCAAACAATGTTTTTATTTCTTGTATTTTATTCATTGCATCTGGATTTTTTTTTCCTTTTATTCCAATCAGCATCATATTTTTAGGCGTATGTTCCAAAGAAACAAATTCTAAGGCTTTGACGCTGTAACCATTTGCTTCCATCAGAAGCGCACGAATCCCGTCTGTCAGTAATTCAGCTTGGCGTTCTTCCATGATGCCATGTTTGGTGATGGCTTGCATTGCAGAATCAGTTTGCATGGATTTTCGGACTTGTTTGTGGCAACATGGCGCAACGACGATAATTTCAGCATTGGATTGTATGCCTTTTGCAATAGCAATATCGGTAGCGATGTCACAAGCGTGTAACGCAATCAACATATCAATGCGTTTGGGCTGGTAATCGTGTATGTCCTGAGCAACAAAATCTAAGCCTTCAAAATGGCATTTTTTGGATAAATCGTTGCAAAAATCAACTAAATTTGGACGCAATTCGATGCCAGTGATGGTTGTTTTGGAGTCGATATTTTGGCAAAGATGGTCGTACAAAGCAAAAGTCAAGTAACCTTTTCCGCTGCCCATATCCACAATATGTGGCGCAGCCGACAAGGGATGTTGGCGCAGCGTAGCGTCAATAATTTCGATGTATTTGTCAATTTGTTTGTATTTTTTTTGTCCTTCTTTGAGTATTTCGCCTTGTTGGTTAGTGATGCCGAGTGTTTGTAAATAAAGGATATTAGAGGCTTTCAGAGTTCTATTTTTTTCTTTATTGTGCTGAAAATCAACACTTTGCGTTTGATTTGATTTTTTTGAAACCAAATGAGCTTCTCTTTTTTTATTGAACAAAAGGCTAAAATCTTGGGTAGTAGTAAAAAGGTCAGCGTTAAGAAAATCGTTGCCAATTGTTTTTTCCAATACGGAAACACCTTCTTCAATGCTGTAGTTTTGGGTCAAATCTTTGGTTTTGTAACGCAGCAAAAAGGACAACTTAAAAATGCCTTTGAGGTCAATCAAGCGCACAAAAAGATTTTTCAAATCCGTTTCTTTTCCAACGTATTTGCTCAATGTTATTTTTACAAAAGATTGATTGTCAATGCTTTTTTTTAATTGAGAAAAAAAAGATTCCGTTGCTTGCATAAGTTATGTAGTGTTTATAAAATACAAAGATACAACTTGTAACGAGATTTGGAACAAGTTGTATCACTTAAATGCTTGGCTAAATTAATTAGCATTGTTTTGAGTAACTCAAAGCGGTAGTAAATGATTTTGCACACGATTTATGCTGTCAAAAGCATTAAATTTTTCATGGCAACAACTTTTATTTTCTCATCTTCACGGACAGAAGTATTTCCTTTTGCATAAAACCAATTGAGGTAAAGCAAAGGTGCAATGTACTGAAAATCAAGCATCAAGGCTTCATAATTTTCTGGCAAAGGTCGATTAGAGTGATAATATTCCAAAAATTTAGCGTTCAACTTGGGTTTATCTGTTCCGAAATCGTGTAAAACAATGGCAATATCTGTCAAAAAATGTCCGTAAGCCAATTCATCAAAATCAATTGGGTGTGCTTCATTTTTATCAAAAATCCAATTATCTCTATGCAAATCGCTGTGAATCAGCCCATAATGTTCTTTATTTTTTCCAAGTAAAGTCATTACATTTTGAATAGCAAGACATTTTTTCTTTAATATTTTCTTTTGTTTGGCATTGAGTTCAGCACTTCGTAAAATCAGGTTTTTAATTTTCGACACCAACATTTGATTGATGTGGTGTGTGCGAATTTTTTTGTCAAAATCAGCCGCAGCGTTGTGCAATTTCGCTGCTTTTTCGCCTATCATCGCAGCGGAAACAATCAGGTATTTTTTTAATAATTTTCCTTTGATGTAAGTCAGTGGTACGAAGTAACGAGGCTCGTTTTCATGTTGCCGCAACTCAATTTTTTCACAAAGATATTGAGGTACATTAAGTTGTTTTTCGTTTTGTAAAAAAGCCAAAAAATATTGCAATTGCTTTATCTTATTGATAAAAATACGTTTATTTGGCTTATAATATTTTAGGATTTGGGCTTTTCCGTCGGAATCTTCTTCCAAATAGACAAGCGTATCCAATTTTTTCAATGGTTCGCACCACTTTTGATAATGTCCAAAAGAGTGCTCCATTTCATACAGGTTGAAAAATGGAAACATGGGTAACGTTTTAAGATTGAGAGGGTAGTTTTTTTAATTATAATTTAAACTCAAAGGTAGTTCCTTTTGCGATTTTTTCACCAAATTGTGTCACAAATTCTTTGCCTACATAGACTAATTTTATACCAAAAGGAGTTGTTTTATCTTTAGCTTTTGCATTCAAAATGGCTGGAAATGTGCCTCTTTGGGTTTCTACTTCCGCTAAATTATGCGTTTCGATTTGCCAAAATTCACCTTTTTGCCCTAAAATTTCAAACGTCAAGTCAATTCCATTTTGTTTTTTCAAAACGATAATTGGGTATTCAAAATTGTATGCACCATAAGCATTGATTAAAATATTATCTCGTCCAATTATTTGATTTTCAGATAGTTGTATAGACTTTCCGCCTTCTGGAATAAATTTAGGAACATAAGGCTCTATGCCAAACTCATTGAGAGGAAACGACCAATTTCCACTTTTGCTGACCATGTTTTGCATTGGTTTGTTGAACTGCGCAAAATCACCCCAAGCGGTATCTTGATAAATAATGTTTTTTTCAAATTGAAAACCCTTGTTTTCTCTTTTTAAAACGCCCAAATTGCCAAAAGATTTTAAAATATTACCAGAAATAAACACATTTTGCACGCCATCTATATAAAAAGGATTTGGTTCGCCGCTGATGTTGTTTTGCATCACACGCACCAAACCAAAATCAATAGGTTTTTTTTCTATAAAAATAAAATTCGGTTGTGTTGTACGAGTAGAAATCTTGATGCCTATTTTATTTTGCGAAAAAGTATTGTTTCTAATGATATTTTCCATTGGGTGTTCCATGTCAATAGCACACAACTGATTGTTTTTCAGCTCATTAGACCAAACAACAGATGCCGAACAATAAGAGGCAACAATACCTGTATTGCAAAAATTCGCCTTATTTCTTACGATATTGTTACTACTAAAGCTCGTTTCGATGCCGTTTTGAAAAGCATAAGAACAATCATTTTCGTAAATGTAGTTGCCATTTGAGCCGCCCAAACCAGTATCAAGTGTTTCCTGCCCTGCCCAAAGCCAAATCCCTTTATCACAGTGCGTTGCGGAATTTCGGGCAATCGTATTGTTAGAAGATTGCTCAAAAATTAGGATTCCAGCAGCATTTTGTTTGCGTGCTGTCCAATCCAGTTTGTTGTGAACAATATCATTCACCGAAGAACGGTAAAGTCCAACACCAACGCCTGAATTGAACTGAATCTCGTTGTTCATCACCAAGCAGTTTGATGAATTGTGTATCAAGATGCCATTAAAACCTTGTTTTATTTTACAATCTTTGATAGAAATCGCACGAGCATCTTGAATATAAACACCACAACCGAGTGTAAACCATTCGTTTTTTTCATTTTTTTCAAAAGAAAGTGTATCTCGAATATCGTTTTTTTCAAAAGTAGAAAAGAGTTTTGGGCGGTAATTGTAAGAAAAATCACAGTTTTGAATCTGCACAGAATCCGAATTTTCAATCTTTAAAGCAACTTTATACCCTTTAATAGATAAATTTTTCAGCGTCACATTTTTGGAGTTTTTTATTAGAACTCCCAAACCTTCAAATTGCTCAGGATTCGCACTATTTAGGCTTCCCGACAGTGTTGCATCAGAAAAATCAAGTACAATATTATTACCAGCAATGACCAAAACACTTGATTTCAAGTCAGAATTAGACTTAAAGGTATAAGTATTTTTTGAAAAAACGGTATTTTTATTGATAATCGAGCCTTGCAAAATTGGGATTCCTGTCTGTCCAATTGCAGTAAAAACATTCAAAAAACAAATACTCAAAAGGAGAATATTTTTCATATAGTATAATTTTTAAAATAAATAATAAAAAAATGTAGCTTTAAACGATAAAAAAAAAGAAAAGTTAGCTTTTTTCCTTGTGTGTATCAACAATTAACACTATCTTTGTACGACAAAATAAATTTTTATCACTAAAACAATTAAATACTATTATGAGTAAATTCGTTGAAGCAATGGATACTTACAAAAGTGCTTACACAACCATAGGTCTTTCTGACTTAGATGAGGCATTATTGGAGAAAGTTGCGAAGGGCTTAGGTCCATCAATCTACAACAAAGATTCATCTACTGTATCTTGCGCTGATCAAACTGAAAAAGATCGAGTAAAAGCTAACTTCTTAATCAAGAAGATGGGCTTAGAAGATGGAGCTAACTTAGATGCGGCTATCAACGCCACTTGCGAAGCAATGGGTAGCAGCAACCGTAGCAAACACAGAGCTATTTTCTACTACCACTTGGTAAAACAATTGGGCTTAGAAGAAAAATACGCTTAGTCAAAAGCTAATTTTTAGTTCAAATGAAAATAAAAAAAGCGTTTATCAAGGGTTCTTGATGAACGCTTTTTTCATTTCTCAAACAAACTCAATTGCCCTTCTGCGAGCAGTCGAAATGTTTTTCGATGATAGTGGCAATCGCCCGTTTCCGCAATCGCTTTGCGGTGCGCAATGGTTGGATAACCTTTGTTTTTTTTCCAATTGTATTGAGGGAACTCCTTGTCTATCAAGGACATATAATCATCCCGATGTGTTTTTGCCAAAACAGAAGCCGCAGCAATCGACAAATATTTCCCATCGCCTTTGACGATGCAATGATGCGGAAGTTCTTGGTATTTTTTGAAACGATTGCCATCAATCAGCAACTGTTCTGGTCGGATTAGCAGTTGGTCTAAGGCTCGGTGCATCGCCAAAAAAGAAGCATTTAAAATATTTATCTCGTCAATTTCCAAAGGATAAACGTGCGCTACTACCCAAGCGATTGCTTCTTTTTCAATGATTGGTCGCAACATATCTCGTTGATTTTCAGTGAGTTGCTTAGAATCATTCAAATCTTGGTGGTAAAAATCTTTTGGCAAAATCACCGCTGCGGCTGTCACAGGACCAGCCAAGCAACCTCTGCCAGCTTCGTCGCAGCCCGCTTCGAGTAGATTTTCAGAAAAATAGGATAGTAGCATAGTGTTTTTATTAAAAAATCGTAACTGTTTAGCGTCGATAAAAATCGAAGATTTTTCATTTTTACCACGGAGAAACAGAGGTCACGGAGGCAAAAAAATTAGCCTTCGGCTAATTTTTTTGTCAAACTCTGTGTTCTCTGTTTCTCCGTGGTAAAGAATTGTAAAAGTGGTAAATAGTTACAAAAAATCAATCAAATAATTCTTCTAATTTTAAGCTATTTTGTACCAATAAATTAGCGTATTCATTGGCTTGTAAGCCAAATGTCGTAATAAATGTTAGAAAAATAGCTTTATTACTTTGAGTTTGCTGTTTGAAGACAGCTATTTTTTGCTGTAATTCTTGGGCGTATTTTTTATCAATAATGAAAGGATGAAGCGAAAACTTCATTTCACAAAGGTTTATTACGTGGTCACGACGGTCAATTAGCAAATCAATCTGAGCTTTTGCGTTTTTATCACTACTCAGCCATGCAGAGGAATGTGTTTGAACGCCAGCGATGCCCAGGGCTTTTTTGATTTGGTCTAAATGTGCCATTCCAACTTGTTCGAAAGCGTAACCACTCCAACTACGATAAGCTGGGCTGTCAAGACTGTTCAACCAAATATTTTGATCCAAATCACTGCTATTCTCTATAAATTTTAAATAAAAAAGAGAGTAAAAATCGCACAATTGATAAATGGTATCTCGTTTTTTCTTCCCAAATGTATGGTAGATTCTGATAAATCCACTTTCTTCCAACTCTTGTAAAATCTTTGTTGTACTTCCTGCATTAGCCAATTGTGTGGCAGCCAACAATTCGTTGCGAGATAAACCTTTCCCTTTTTGAGCTAAAGCCCTCACCACTTCAATATGTTTATCCGCTTTTTTGAACAAGGAAGCGTAAAGGTTTGAAAACTCATTTCGCAATAGTCCATTTGGCGTAAAACACAGATTATCAATGTTTTGTGTAACACTTAGGCTTTTATTAATCTGTTCCAAATAATAAGGAATACCGCCCATTACCATATAAAGTTGAGTCAATTGATAACGGTCAAAATTAATAGTCCGACTTTTTAAAAATGCCTCACATTCAGAAAGCCTAAATGCTTCTAATTTGATTCGATGTGTTACCCGATTGTGTAAACCACCGTGATTGTTTATCAGGTTATTAATCATCCATGATGCCGCAGAACCACAAACGATAAGCATTACATCACGTCTTGCACTTGCCCAGCTGTTCCAAAAATGCTCTAAAGCAATGATGAAATCCGATTTTGGCGTGTCCATCCAAGGCAATTCATCTAAAAAAATTACTTTTTTACTATGATTGCTCTTTTCTAAAGCTGATATTAAGTGTTGAAATGCTGAAAACCAATCCATAGAAGAAGTAGGAATAATGGCATCAGGAAAACTTCGCTGCATCGCAGCATGAAAATTAGCTAACTGTTTTTGAGTTTTTGCAATGCTCAAACCTGTTAATTGAAAAGACATTTTATCTTCAAAAACCGACCTAATTAAAAATGTTTTGCCAACCCTTCTTCGCCCATATACTGCTATAAAAGAAGATTGATTTGCTTGAAATTGCCTTTCTAAAAGCTCAATTTCCGTTTTTCTACCAATAATACTAAAATCCATATTTTATATTTGGCTGCAAATATACTTTTTTATATAGATACAGCCAAATATAAATCATTTTTTACGATAACTTTCAAAAAAATAAAAACAATTTTTATCTTTGAAAAAAAATTGCTATCTTTGATGAAAAATAGAACCGAATGACAATTAATCAATTTAGGACTTGGATGAGTTTTTTAGAAGAATTTGAAAAGCTCAAAAATGCCAAAGACTTTCATCAGAGGTATAAAAAATTTATTGATACGCTTTCAGAAACGGATAAAGCGATGGCTTTGAAGGCTCTTTTAGACATAAGCTTTGATAATTTCAAACAGATTATTGAAAATATCAATTTTCAAAATCTTAATCAAGAAAGTAAAGAACATTTTTTACAGGAAGTCGAAACTAAGATTACGCCTTTAAGTCAAAAAGGAAAGGCTGCTTAGTCTAAAGGCTGTCTATCTTTGAAAAAAAATTCGACAATGAAGTTAAAAATATTTATTCTTTTATTTTTGGCAAACTATACTTTAGATGCCAAAAATCCTTTACATGATTCTCTTTCTGAGCAACACAACAATCCGATTTGGGGTTTTTTCGGACACAAGCGCATCAATCGTATGGCGGTTTTTACACTTCCGCCCGAAATGATGGTTTTTTATAAAAAAAATATAGAGTTTATCACCGAACACGCTGTTGATCCAGACAAAAGACGTTATGCGACAAAACATGAAGCACCACGTCACTTTATGGATTTAGACCGTTATGGGAAAGCTCCTTTTGACAACCTTCCTCGCAATTGGACAGATGCACTTGCAAAATTTACAGATATATACATCGTTAAAAATCAAAAAGATACGATAAAATTTTTAGACAATGAAAAATCAAGTGTCGGTAAAAAATTTATTGTTTTCAAAAGTGATTACATTAAGAAAAAACTACATTTAGACAGTATTACGATTGACAAAAGAACCTACAAACGTTTTTTTCAACTCAATGTCGAGCGTAATTTTTACGAAGATGACTGGCAAGTGCCTGTGGACAGCTTGAAAAAGTTGTTTGCAAGTATTGGTTTAAGTATTGCTTGCGATGCTGTTTTTGCTAAGGAAAATTTTTCGCAACACGGCATTGTTCCTTATAATTTGCAACGTGTTCAAGAAAAACTAACAGATGCTTTTCGCAAAAAAGATGTCACAAAAATACTGCGCATGAGTGCCGAAATAGGTCACTACATTGGTGATGCGCACGTTCCTTTGCATACCACAGAAAACTACAATGGACAACTAACGAATCAGAACGGCATACATGGTTTTTGGGAAAGCCGTATTCCCGAATTGTACGCTGATGATGAATACGATTTCTTTGTAGGCAAAGCCGAGTACATGGAACGACCCGATAAACAATATTGGGATATTGTATTGAAAAGCCACGAATATGTTGATTCTGTGTTGATTATAGAAAAAGACTTGTCTAAAATATTTCCAACAGATAGGCAATTTTGTTTTGAAGAAAGACTTGGAAAAACAATTCGGACACAATGTTCTGAATATACCCGTGCCTATAGCGAGCGATTGGCTGGAATGGTCGAAGCCCGTATGCGAAGTTCAATTCTGAGTGTCGGCTCTGCTTGGCAAACGGCTTGGATTGATGCTGGTCAGCCTGATTTATCTAAAATTTTAGATGAAAATGCTGTCACAAAAACAGCCGAAGATGAAGCACTCGAAAAAGCCGCTCAAAGTGGGCAAATGATTGGAAGAAGTGAGAATTAGTATTTTCAGAGAGTAAGAGTAGAGCGTAAGAAAGTACAAATAATAATGCCATTGTTGCTTTTGTAAAAGTAACAATGGCATTATTATTTGTTATGCAAGCCAGTTCTCTAATTAATTTTCACTCACTTTTTTTGCTGTCAAATATCCACCTGTCCAAGCCGCTTGAAAATTAAAACCGCCTGTAATTGCATCAATATTCAGACATTCGCCAATAATATGGAGCGTAGGATGAATTTTGCTTGAAAAATTCTTGAAATCAATTTCTTTCAAATCTACACCACCAGCGGTGACAAACTCTTCTTTAAAAGTGCTTTTTCCATTCACTTTAAACTGACAATCAACGAGTTGTGCCGCCAAATCTTGGACTTGTACTTTGTTCAAATCAGCCCAATTGTGCGTATCTTTGATGTTTGCCGCTTCGCAAAAACGTTTCCACAAACGCAAAGGCAAACCAAAAGGGGAATAGGTGACAACACTTTTTTTGCTCAATTGAAGTTTAAAATTATTGATTTCTTCTTTGGTATCTTCGATATTTTCTAAAAATAACCAATTGACTTTCAATGTAAATTGGTATTTCAAATCGTGCAATTCCCTTGCCGCCCAAGCCGAAAGGCGCAAAATCCCAGGCCCACTGAGTCCCCAATGTGTTATCAAAAGTGGTCCTTCTGACCGCTGCCGAAGTTGTGGAATTTCGACACTGACACGCTCTACAGAAATACCTAAAAGCTCTTTCAGACGGGTATCTTTGATGTTAAAAGTAAAAAGAGAAGGAACAGGCGGAACAATCGTATGACCTAATTTTGCCATTAACTGCCAAACAGAAAGGCTACTTCCTGCTGCAACGACCAATTTATTCGCCTGATAATCAGTATCTTGTGTCGTAATTTTCCACGATTTATTTTTTTCATTCGGTGGAAAAATATTATCTACCCGAGTTCCAGTAAGTACCGAAATGTTGTATTTTTTTATCAACCGAACAAAACAATCAATGATACTTTCAGAACTGTCCGAAGTGGGAAACATTCGTCCATCGTCTTCGATTTTGAGTTCAACGCCACGTTTTTCAAACCATTCCACCGTATCACCGCTACAAAAAGTATGAAAAGGACCTAAAAGTTCCTTTTCACCACGAGGATAAAACTTTGACAATTCTTTGGGCGTAAAACAAGCGTGCGTCACATTACAGCGACCACCGCCAGAAATACGTACCTTTTCAAGTACATTTTTACCTCGTTCTAAGATAACGATGTTGAGTTTTGGATTCATTTCAGCGGCATTGATAGCCGTAAAAAAACCAGCTGCGCCACCACCAATAATAATAATATCGTATTTTTGCATTTTTACTCTCCTAATTTAAATGACACAGGTAATGTATAATAGCACCTGACTTTTTTACCATCTTTGATTCCAGGAATCCATTTAGGCATTGCCTTCGCCAATCTGACAGCTTCTCCATCTAATAAAGGATTTATTTTTTTAGTATATTAACAGCATCAACGCTACCGTCCGTTTCTATTATAAATTTCAAAACTACCCTTCCTTGAATGTTATTTTCTCTTGCAACAGTGGGATATTTAACATTTTTAGCCAACCACTCCATTAGAACACTTGTCCCACCTACAAAACTGGCAGGAACATCCGCAATTGCATTTTCATGTACTATTTTTGACATATCCAGTAATTCATTCCCTGCGCTTACATTCAATAAGGTGGAGTCGTTTTTTCTAATTATTTTTTTATATAAAGCATTGATTGTCAAATCATTAATCATTATGGTATCTATTGAATAATTGACGATATAATTGCCAATTGCTTTGACATTTCTAATTCTATCACACTTATAGATAACGTCAAAAGAAAGCACTGCATTGACATCACGCCCTTTGACAGTCGCAGGTGTGAACGTTTTATTTGGCGAAAAAAAGGCTTCGGCTTTAGTAATGACTTCGTTTTCAATGTCCCAAAAGCCTACTTTTTCCAATAAATCCAACTCTTTGGCTTGCCCGTTTCTTGCAATAGTAACAATCATTGGAAGTGTCGCATTACGCTTTTTTTCCCTCTCCATTGGCGGAAAAGTAAATTTTTGTACCAATTCTTCAAACAAGACATCGTTTCCATTCCAATATTTGGGCATGGTTTCAGCGATGGTATAGATGGTATCTTTTTTGCCATTTGGCAGATTGTATTCGATAAAATCTACTTGAGCTTTTGTAGTGAAAAAACTCAAAAAAGAAAAGAGAAAAAAAAGGTTTTTCATTTTTTTAATGTTTATTTTTTGCAAAAAAAGACAATATAAATATGCTTTCGCTATATCTTTGTAAAAAATATTGAACAGTTCTATAAAAATAAATAAATACACGATGATTTTTTCAATGCGACCCAACCTAAATCCATTTTTTACTGTCTTTTATCTAAAACCATTTTGTAATTTTAAAATAAATAAAAAATGAAAAAGAATTGGATTGGCATTTTTGCCTTAATGTGCTTATTTTTTTGCTGTAAAAAAGAAACAACAACTGTTGGAATCGTTATGACTTACAGCATGACGCAATGCGATGACCCTTGGCAAGACGAAACTTATTTTAAAGACAAAGAACTTGGCTTGAAAACTTATTTGGGAAAACAAGGAATTGTGCCACAAGAGTTAAGCGTGGTTCTGAACAGCGAATGTGCCAAAAATGCTCAATGTGCAGCGTGTACCTGTGCCAGCTGCTATGACGCTACCCTAAAAGTTGATGCGAAAGATGTCGCAGCTATGGAAAAACTAAAGTTTGTCAAAAAATAAAATTATTCAAATATTTAGTATCCGAAATCTCGTGCTTGCAAATTAAGCGGATTTCCGCTGATTTCACAGATGAAAATCAGCGAAAATCCGTGAATGATGCGGAATATATGTATAATTCTGCGTGCAGAATTATGAAACACAAGCAACTTCATTTAATCTTCCTCTTCTAAGATTAACTCTGCATCTTTTTCCCAAATCTCCATTTCGCAAGGTTTGCAGTTGAATTTTAGCTTGTATTCTACTTCACCATGTTTGAGTGTGAGTGGTTCGGAGAGTTTTTCGCCCATTGTGGCACGTTGATAACGAGCGCATTTACCGAGTTCATATCTTACGCAATATTTTGTTACCATGACCCGTGATTTGCCTGGATCCCATTGCAATTCAAAAGCCTTTTCTATTTCAGTGACTCCGTGGCGTTTGTAAAAAGCACGAGCTTGCTTATTGGAAACATTGTAGGTAAAATCAAGTTCTTTGACTGGGTAAGGATGCTCCGTTTTGACAATCGGCTGCCCTTCTCGCTCATAATCACGAACTCTAATTTCCGCCAATTCCGCCAATGCTGCCCTACGCATTTCATTCACTTTTGAATTTGGTAAAAACCAATTTTGAGAGAAAATAACTTCTACTTCGTCCGCAATAAAAGGCGTATTTCCTGTTTTTGCCAAGTTTTGAGAGATATTTTCAATCAATCCAACTGTATTTTTAGCTGCTTCTTTGGCTGTATCGAAATTGGTCGAACAAGTGTGACCATCTTCGTCCGTGAGGTGTAGATTGAAGCCCGTTTCGGTATCTGTAAAACGCATTTTTACCCCAATTTTACGTACCGCACTGTTTTCATTTTCTACCATTCGGACAAATTCAGCGTCAAGATTTCGGTATATTTCTGTACCAATCTCCAAAGGCTTGAGTTCATTCGGCACGACAATATCATTAACGATAATGTTCACCAAAGTACCATCTGCTACGCCTTGTTGATTGATAAAATATAAACCGTCACCATTATTGAGCAATTCTGCATTTTCAATCAAATAACCATTGGCCTTGATTTCTAAAAGTTTTCCGATGTACTGTCCTTTTGATTTTGGACTTTCCCAAGAACCAATGCTTGCGTGGCGATGATTGACAAAATAATCGGTATAACCACGATTAAAACTACGACCTAATTCTGGTTCATAATTGTAGAAAGTGCGTCCAGAAGATGCTTTTTCGTAGTTTTCTGCATTAATAACAAGGAAATTATCTAATTTTTTACGTAAATAAGAAGTATTGTTTTTGACATAAACCAAATCCTTCAAACGTCCTTCTATCTTGAAAGAACAAATCCCAGCTTTGATAAGACTTGGCAATTCGTTGCTCAAATCCAAGTCTTTAATAGACAATAAATGACTATTTTGAATCAACGTTTCGCCTTTTCCATCAATGAGTTGGTACGGAAGACGGCAGTTTTGCGCACATGAACCACGGTTTGCTGAACGCTCTCCATTCGCAACGCTCATGTAGCAGTTTCCACTAAAAGAAACACACAATGCGCCAGTAACAAAAAACTCTAACTCCACGTCAGAGGCTTCACTGATTTCTTTTACTTGATCTAAATTTAATTCACGGGCCAAAACGACTCGCTTTATTCCCGCATCGGCTAAAAATTTGACGTGAGCAGCATCACGATTATTTGCCTGCGTGCTTGCATGAATGGCAATTGGCGGCAAATCCATTTCCAACAAACCCATATCTTGAATAATGATGGCATCAACGCCAACATTGTACAATTCCCAAATCATCTTGCGACAACGCTCCACTTCATTGTCGTACAGAATCGTATTGACAGGCACTAACACTTTTGCTTTGAACAAATGCGCATATTTGACCATTTCAGCGATGTCTTCTATCGAATTGGTTGCATTGGTACGTGCGCCAAACAAGTGTGCGCCCATATAAACAGCGTCCGCACCAGCATTAATGGCAGCCATGCCTTGGTATAAATTTTTGGCAGGAGCAAGAATCTCAATTTTTTTCTTCATCAAAAAAGTACTTTTTCACTTTATAGTAAAAAGAGTGCAAAAGTAGTCATTTTTGCGCTAATGCAAAAAAATATCAAGCGTTTATTTTATTTAGCTAATCGTAGAGATACTTGATTAATCAAAAAGCTCAACAAAGCATCAAAATCGTCAAACGTCTTTATACCTTTCCTTTGGCAAACAATATCCACATTGCCTTTGCGCCAAAAACCTTCTTCGCAACAAACCAAGAGTTTTCCACTATCCGCAAACAAACCTAATTCTAACAACGAAATGGGCGATTTTGAGTTTTTTTCTAAAAACATAATGATATAATCTGCTTTTTAGAGCGCATCTAATTCCCAATTCACTTGTTCGCTAAATTGTTCATTTTCAATGCTTTGCGACCATGAATTGTCCCAATTTTTCCTTCTTGGGTTAAAAATACTGAGATTAGCGTCAGGCATTTTTTCAAAAAAAGCATTAATGACTTGCTGTTGCCAATCTTCGGAATTGCCCATGTCAATTGTGCCAGCAAGGAAAATATTGACATCGCTGAAGTGTAGGGCGTTTGGTGGATAGATGATTTGCATTTTTTTATGTTTTATGTTTATTTTCAGAAAAAATGTTTATATTTGCATAAAATTAATCAGTAATGACGTTAAATTTAGACATTCCACAAGCGATTGAACAACAATTGATTCAAGAAGCCAACTTACAAGGTGTGAGTTTGGACAACTATTTGGTGCAAGTGTTGAAAAGAGTCGTCAAGAAACCAAAATCAAACGGCAAACTTTCTGAGTCAGAGCTTTTAAAAAAGATAAATCTTAATATTTCTGAATCAGAATGGACTGACTATAAGCAACTTACAGTTTTACGTCGTGCCGAAACTATTAGCGAAGAAAACTATCAACGTTTGCTTTTTTTAGGCGATAAAATCGAAATTGCCAATGCCGAACGCTTTAAACATTTGATAGCATTAGCCCAATTACGCCAAGTTTCTTTGGACAAATTAATGGTTGATTTAGGTATAAAACCTGTTGAAATATGACCAAAGCAACTAAAAAAGCCGTTCAAGAACGTGCCAAACATTGCTGCGAATATTGCTTATCTCAATCAAAAATTTCAGCTGATACTTTTGCTATTGAGCATATTATTCCATTGATAAAAGGTGGTACTGATTCCTTAGATAACCTCGCTTTTTCATGCCAACGTTGCAACAATCACAAATTTACAGCGACTCACGCCTTAGATACAGCTACTGGCATTGTTGTTTCTTTGTATAATCCAAGAATTGATGCCTGGGAACAACATTTTCAATGGTCGGAAGATTTTACAGAGATTATTGGCATTAGTCCAATTGGTCGTGCAACTATCCACCGTTTGCAACTCAACCGAGAAGGTTTGATTAATCTTCGTCGTGTTTTTGTTGCTGTTGGCTTACATCCGCCATATTAACTTTTCGCTTTTACAACTTTGAGCCTTTCATATTGGTCGTTAATGCTGGAAAAAATTTGATTTTTTCTACTTTTTCTAAAGTCTTTTGGCAAAGTTTACATTGTGATTTGCCTTGTATGATTTAGTGCCATGATTTTTTAATTTTCTAACTTGCTATTAAATATTTTTTATTTTGATATTTTCAATAACTTGTATATCATTTGCATAAAAATCTATGTCAATAGCGTAATTATAGTACATTTGAGGACTATCGTATAAGTTTATTGCAACAACTATATCTTCTATAAGAAAACAAGTAGTTTTAAAAGAAAAAGAAGTATTCCCTAAAAGACTTCCTTTTTCCTCATGGATAAATATTTCGTGAAATATATTATAACCTTGATTTTGGAAAAATTTCACTATTGCTTCAAACGAATATTTTATCTCCAAAGTTGCCTTTTCTAGAGTAAGCCCTCCAATTTGAAACGCATATTCACAAAATATACTAAATAACAAAGATGTTCCAATTTGATTATTTAGTTTTTGATCATGGGGCTGACCCAAATATAATACATTATCATTTTTTTTGAGAAAAATCCTATCGTCCAAATCATGATATTTTTTAAATGAAACCCAGTTTTGGTTTTGAAGTTGTTCTATTAATAGATTTTGTGTTTGCGAAAGTGTTTTTACCTCTTTTGCCAGTAAAAGTGTGCGTTCAAAATATAATTTAATTCTTTCTTCTTGTGACATTTCTTCTTTAGACTCGATGTTCCAGTTTTTGAAATTTTAGGCATAATTTTTTTTGACACTAAAATTTTATAATTTTTTTATAATTTTTATAAAAATAAAAAATTGATAT
>JAYWHK010000178.1:0-9081 GCA_043777755.1 Saprospiraceae bacterium | reverse complement strand
GTTATTTAATGTTTGCTATTGTTTGAAATGGTTCTAACTAATTGAAAACCAAAACAATACAACAATTACAAACAATAACAAACTTTTAGAACAATGTACTAAGTTGTTACCAAATAATAAAATAAACGTAACGTTTTCCGTAGAATATGCGACTAAAGTCGCCTTTACAATTATGAAAAAATCTACTTTTATAAAATTAGTGTTGGTGTCGTCGGTGGCGGCGAGTTGTAGCCAACCCAAAGAAAATAATGAATGGACAAGCGATACAGGCAAAAAAAAGGTCTATATGCGCTCAGATACCTCAGCGCAATACGCACGCTCGAGGAGTCATTTAGGCGGTTTATTTTTCTTTGCCTTTCGTCCTTTTGGGTCTGTTATGGGTAGCTCTGGCTATCGAAGAATGGGCTATTATTCAAATGCCATCAGCCACAGTGCGAATATTGGACAAAATACAGGCAAATCAAGTTTGGTAAGTCGTGGTGGTTTTGGAAGAACGGGACGGGCGGTTTCGTCGTAGCGGTTTTAACACAAATCAAACGAATTTATACACGAATTTTCACTAAATTTAGTGCCAATTCGTGTATAAATTTGCATAATTCGTGTCAAATTTTATTTCTTTTTCACATAAACATTCGATACTTCAAATAGAGAAAAAAGCCCAAAACCTTTGTCAAAATTGGTATAAAGTGGAATGGGTTCTCCAAATGGATTGCCGTCGTTTTCGTAAAAAGTATTCAAAGAATTGGCAAAATAATAACGCTCTTTGCTTTGGTTGTAAAGCGTAATGTCATAACCTTCTATTTTTAATTTTTCGATTTCAGTCCAGCTAATGCTTGCATAGTTGCCATCTTTATCTGTCAAATTATAGCTAAAAGAGTTGTCATTATCAACGCCAATTCTAAAAACAAACTTTTTTCCATCAAAAATTTCATCTGTAAAATTGAAATTACCACCGTAAACATAATCTCCCTCATCAAAAATATTGGTCGCAGCACTGCTAAAAGTTTGATTGATGCGAAAAGCATCTTGGCTGTAATAAATTTTGTTAGTTACAGTATCTTTGAGTGTTTTCACCATTTTTAAGACATAATAATTGGTTTCATTCGGTACATCATCAAATTCTACGGCTATCAAATCAATGTTGTTGGCAATGCCTCCACCGCCACCAAAACCACCACTATTTTTAGGTTTAAAACCTTTTTTGGTATAAGTTGCTTTGTTGATTTTAATTAATTTGGGCATGCCGCATTTTGCTTCAACGGATTCTAAACCTGGCGCACTGACTTTCAGCGTATAAATTTTGTCTGCGTCCAAACTTTTTGGCACTTTAATGGAATAATAAGATTGTGAGCCAACTGTTGCCTGACCATTTTGACCATAGTACTTCTGTTCCAAACGATATGGAACAGTAACGATTTTTTGTGCATCGTCCCAAAGTTCTACAATGGCGTTATTGACAAGTGTTGAGTTGATGTCTTTGTTGGTATTCCAACTTTTTGAAACGAATACTTGGATAGAATCCGTATTGTTCACATACTCGCAATTGACCGACAATCGAGGTTTTTCGTCAGGAATTTCAAACTCTACGACTTGGCTAAATGAGTCTAGGTCGCAAGCTGTAAAAAATACACTTGCTAAAAAGGATAAATACAAAATATGTTTTTTCATAATTAATTTTTTTAAATTCTAAATTTTAAATTCTAAATTTCACGAGTACTCGTAAAATTTCACTCCGTATGTAAGTCCTTCCTTTTGGGAAGGATTTAGAATGGGTCTCTCTTTTACCACTTTATTCCCCAAGCCACATTCGGAATAATTGGGAAAATACTTACTTGCTGATATACGTCACGCTTTTTTTCACTACTATAGGCAGAATAAATAAAAAACGGATTGCGACGGTTGTAAGCATTGTAAGCACCAAATGACCAAGTTCTTTCTGAGCGTTTTTTCTTCTTTTTGTATTCAAAACCAATGTCCATGCGGTGATATGGATTCATACGGTAAGCATTTTTTTCAGAAGGCTGCGAAACGGTAAAATTATTGGCATAATAATCCTTAATTTTTTGATTTCCAATTTTATTGCCATTGTAATTGCTATACCATGAATTGTAAGATTCTGGTACGGAATAAGATTGATTCGTTAAAGAAATGGCATTTCCTGTGCCATAGACCCAAGTACCGCTAACGCTCCATCTGTCTGTAAGTTTGTAATTAGCAACCAACTCTAAATCGTGGCGACGGTCATAACGGAAAGGAAATTCTCTACCAGCGTTAATATCGTCGAATTGTCGCCAATTCCAACTTAGAGTATAACCCAACCAACCATTAAAACGACCTTTTTTCTTTTGAATTAAAAATTCTAAACCGTAGGCTTTTCCTCGACCTTGCGTCACTTTGTCTTGCCAATCTTTGTTGAGTCCGATGAATGAAACGCCAGGTTTGTAAGCGACTACATTTTTCATTTGCTTGTAATAGCCTTCCAAACTAAATTCGTATTCGTCCCAAAGTGTTTTTGCTGTTCCGATAGCCACTTGCCACGCATCTTGCGGTTTTACACGCTCCGTACTTGGTACCCAAAGGTCAGATGGCAAACCCAAACCTTCGTTGGTCAATAAATTGATGTATTGACGCATGGTACAAAACGAGGCTTTCAACGCCAAAGAATTTGAAAGTAAATAATTCAAACCAATACGAGGTTGCAAGGAAGTATAAAACGATTTTCCAACAGCAAAAGCCGAAGCATGAAGCCCAACATTCGCTTTGAACGCTCCAAAACGCATATCGTCCTCTATATAAACAGCAAATTCGTTGGCAATTGTTTTTTGAGAACCCAAAAGTGTGTCAAAAGGAACACTTGCACCTTCTGTGAATTTGATTTGAGTTGCGCCAGGGTTATAGCTGTGATTTATCCAATTTGCACCCGTTTTGATGTAGTGGTTAGGATTCGGAACATAGTCCAAATCAAATTTTGCAGACCAATCCTTGATACCTGAAGTGTATCTTGCAAGAGAGCTTTGAATGGTATCGCTGCCGTCTTTGAAATCCGCACCAGCTCCAAACTGAAATTGGTAGTTGCTGTACGTCAAAGTCGTATTGGCAAAAAGTTTGTTGGAAATTTCGTGGTTCCAACGCAAAGCAGAAGTCAAATTTCCCCAATTGATGCCAAAATCATACTTTGAATAGTCTTTATCGGTCTTTTTTCCATCAGTAATTACTGAACCAAAGATGTCATTACCGCTATAAGCACTCAAATAAATACGGTTTTTGGCATTGATTTTATGGTTGATTTTGGCATTTAAATCGTAAAAATTTAGTTTTAATTTTACATCTTCGCCATTGTCCTCCGCAGCCAATGCAATGATGGGTGCCATCAAAACATCTACATAAGTCCGTCGAGCAGAAATGATAAAAGAAGTTTTATCTTTGAAAATAGGCCCTTCGAGCGTCAGACGAGAAGCGACCATTCCGATAGAACCTTCGCCATGAAACTCTTTCATATTGCCTTCTTTCATGTTAATATCAATGACCGAAGACAAACGTCCGCCATATCTGGCAGGAAAACCACCTTTGTAAAGCGTTACGTTTTTTAAAGCATCTGCATTAAAAACAGAGAAAAAACCCAAAATATGCGACACGTTGTAAACGGGAACGCCATCAAGTGTGATGAGGTTTTGGTCAGGTCCGCCGCCACGAACATAGATACCGTTTTGACCTTCCGAACCGCCTTGCACACCTGGCAAAAGTTGTAAGGCTTTCAAAACATCTACTTCTCCCAAAAGCGCAGGGATTTTTTTGATTTGGTCAATCGGAACATCAATACGTGACATTTGCGAGCGTTCTTCGATGCGTTCCGCTTTGGTCGCAACGACTTCTACTTCTTTGATGGTAGAGGATAAATCCATGGAAATGTCCAGCACAATGTCGTTGCGCAAATCCACTTCTGCCGAAAATTCTTTGTAACCTACATAAGATGCTTTCAAAGTAGATTTGCCAGCGGGCAGCGTAATGGAATAAAAACCAAAAGTGTTGGAAACTGTACCACTTCGGCTTTTGACGTCAATGACATTGGCGGAAATGAGTTCCTCTTGACTCTCCGCATCACGAATGTAACCGCTGATGGTGAATTTTTTTTGAGCAAAAACAATTAAATTGCAAAAAATGAGCAAAATGCTCAGAAAGGCGTTTTTCATACAAAAATGTGTTTGGTGAAAGAATGTAATAACAAGATGCAATACTCGAAAAAGGTTGCAAGCGTTTTATTAAAAAAGTATGTGTTTTTATAAGACTGATATTATAACGAAAAGGTTGGTTTATTTATTATGATTTTTTTGTGTTTTTCTTAACATTTTATTTTTTTTAACATAAAAACGATATACTTCAATAGAATTTTATCTCGTTACAGTAAAAATAAATTATTCACCGTATATTTGCAACGAATAATTTATTTTTTTATGGTGAATATACTTGCAATACATGGGTAAAATGAGCTTTAGCTCGTTGAAAATGGTATATCATAGACACTAAAACGGTAACAATACTTTCTGTCACGAGCTAAAGCTCGTGCTACCTAAATAATTTTGCATGAAATATCCAAGAAAATTGTCGTCAGGTGCAAACAATACAGTAATTGTATTGTCCGATACAGAAGTTGCCAAACTTTTTACAGATGACACTCGCTCAGATATTGGCTCAGAATCCGAGAAAATGAAGTTTGCCAATGCTGTCAATAATTTGGTGGTCAAACTCCTGCGTTTGGATTACAACGATGACTTGAAAGCTGAAATGTTGGTCATGGAACGCATAAAACCCTTGGACTTTCGAGCTTATGAAGTGGAAATTCGAGAACTTTGGTACTCCGTCTTTGAAGATGAATTGTTGGAACTGCACAAAGCTGGTTTTGTACATCGTGACCTCAAACGCCCTTCAGATATTGGTGGTTTGGCTTTTGATAATATTTTGCTGACCGAGCAAGGTTTGCGATTGATTGATACAGGTATTTCGGCACTACGCAAACAAGTGAACGAGAAAATTTTTAACAAATACATCGAAACAGAACGCCAAGAAATGGAAGTGTTTAAGGTATATTTTTTGAACAGATAAAATAAAAACAGTGTCCTAAATAATAAAAAGTATAAATCAAATGAATCAAAATTCAAACATTTTCGAGCTACAAATACTGCCAAATGCTTTGCTCAAAGAATATTTGGAACAAGTGTCAAAAGATTTAAATGAAAAATTTGAAGCTCTGCACGATGCCGAGATAAGCACTGATAATTTTAGTTTTTATACTTCGGTTTCTTCTGTATATAGCAGTAAAATAGAAGGAGAAGCCATAGAATTAGACAGTTATATCAAACACAAAAAATTTGGCATAGAATTTCAGCCAGACTACACTCAAAAAATTGATGATTTATACAACGCATATACTTTTGCCAAAAACAATATTTTAAACAAAGAAAATATAAGCGAAGCACATAAACTGTTAAGCAAAAACATCGTAGCCACCGCTAAACAAGGCAAATTACGCATACACAATATGTATTTAAGTACGTCAGATGGACGAATAGAATATGTAGCCGTTTCGCCTTACGAAGTAGAAAATGAAATGAACAAATTATATAGTGACATTGATATTTTATTAAAAGCCACTTTAAGCATGGAAGAAGTTTTCTTTTTTGCTTCTATGATACATTTGGTATTTGTAAAAATACACCCTTGGAATGATGGCAATGGCAGGAGTGGTAGGCTGATAGAAAAATGGTTTTTAGCTCAAAAATTAGGAGAAAAATCTTGGTTTATTTCAAGTGAAAAAAACTATTACAATCAGCATCAAACCTACTACAACAATTTAAGAATTTTGGGTTTGGAATATCCTGAATTAAATTACAACCGAGCTTTACCTTTTTTATTAATGCTCCCGCAATCAATTACGAATAGCTAAACGCATAGAGAAAAGGCGTGCCTTTTATCGTGTTTCGTGTGCCTTGCGTAGTGTGAGAAAAGGCGTGCCTTTTCTCTACGTGATTGTGACCGAAAGGCATTACTTTGAAACAAATCATATCCAGCTTGAGCCGCACAAGGCGTTATGAATAGTTTATTTTTAGTCTTCAACATTATTATTGAAAATCAGCAATAACTTTTTGAAACTCGACATATATTTATTGGAAAAAAGTGAATATTTTGGGAACTTCTTTTACTAAATAAAAGTTTATCATTTGATATATTTAAAAATCAAATTTTATCAAATTATTTCCAAAACTTAATTTATGGGCTTATTTCCTTCTAACCCAAGTAAGAATTCTACTTTTCTTTACTTAATCCTTCTTAGTGTAATTGCAGTTTTAGGCACTTTTTTTTGTGTGAAAATATCGAGTTCAGATTGGCTTAGTCCATTTTTGATGGCTGGAGGCGTTGCTGCATTTTTGATTTTCATCTTACAGATTTCCAAGCCAATATGGAATCCTGAAAGCAAACCTCAATTTGGTGTTCGTTTGGCTACTGTTGGCATTGCTTTGACGGCAATTGCTACTGTTTCTGGTTGGGAGAGTTTTTTGCAAACAGTTTTAGCTCAATATCTTCATGTGCCAGGAGCGATTGATCCTTATTTGCCTTATGTTATTTTGGTTTTTGCAGCTTTTTGTATTTGGATAATCAATTACTACAATAGAGATAAAACGGCAATGGGAATTCACCCAAATCCGTTAGACCAAGACTTGCCCGAAATTGATTTTAAAACGAGGTTAAAAAACGTTACAGAATCATTAACCGAAGATTTAAAAACTATTGACAAAGAAACCAACTGGAATATTCAACTTTTTACGCCACTTGATGCCGAAGTAGAAATCAAAACAGACAATGGTTTGAAGAAAAAAGTCACTGATTTACTTTCTGCCATCAAAGAAATGAAAGATGAGCGTTTGTTTTTGGTTCTGGGCGACCCTGGTTCTGGAAAAAGCGTTGCTTTGCGTAAATTATGCCGTGATTTAGCAAAAGAAGTAGAAAAAACAGGCAAAATTCCCGTTTATATTAATCTTAAAGAATGGAAATCTACTAAAATTTGGACAGAAGAGAATCCTCCTACCATTGAAGAACTCAATGATTTTGTAAAATCTAACCTACGAGCAAGGGATATTGTCAGTGCCAAATTCTTCACTGACGAACGTTACGAACGCCTTTATGAAACTGGTCGTTTGTATTTTATTTTTGATTCTTTTGATGAAATTCCAGCAGTGATGAACGAACCTGACCGTTCAAAATTGATTGGAAAACTTTCATGGGTGATTTTTAAATTTTTGAAAGGTGCGAGAGATAGGTCACAAGGTATTTTGTCGTCAAGGATTTTTAGAAAACCTACTGATGATTTTGAAAGCCGTGTGACACTCGAAATTCGCCCTTTTTCAGAAGCAAAAATTCAAAAAACGTTGCGAAATTCCTTGAAATTCAATGAGTCGCTTTTGCCTGACCTTTTTAAAAATCGTAGTGATTTGGTAAATATTGCCCGTAATCCTTTTATGGCTTCGTTGGTATCGAGCTATGCTGAATACAACAATAATAACCTACCAGAAAATCAATCTGAAATTTTTAGCAATTACATTTCTAATACGCTATTGTCGTGCGGAGATAAAATGAAAGCACGTAATCTTAGTGAAAATGATGTGTTTCAAGGTGCTATCAAAATCGCTGATTATATGTTTCAAGTGTCTAATTTAGATGTATCAATTCGTGAAATAAAAGCAAAATTGGGCAATAATATTGAAGATATTATTGATATTTTAAAATTTTCACGCATTGGGCGAATAGGTTCGGGTGATGATAATAATTTTACTTTTAGCCATCGCCGTTTTTGTGAGTATTTTGTAGTACAAAAAATGTTGCAAGAAAACAAAGAATACGATTTATCAACCATTCCAAAAGACTCGCAATGGCGTGATGCTTTGGTGCTTTATTGTGAAGTTGCACCAGAAGAAAAAGCAAGACAAATCGCCAATTTTTGCTGGTCATACATCAAAAAAAATGATTTGCCTTTTGACATTGGTAAAATTCATTGCCTCCGTTTCATTCAAGACGCTTTCAAAACACGCCTTGTTTGCATCAGTGATTTTAAAGATGAATTTACGGAATATGTCATGTCGCAAATCAATGATAGCAATATAATCACTACAAAAATCGCCGTAGAGAGCTTGGCAATGTTGGAAGAAGATAAAAAAGTAGAAGGGCTTTTGAGTGCTTTCAAATTGGATAATACTTGGATTGGAGAAATTGCTTTTAAAAATACAAGGTTTTTAACAAAGAGTTATGAAGCAATTGATAGGAGTATATATTTTTATTTTTCAGAATTACCGATTCTAACATTTTTTAGGCAATATAAAGATTTATATTTTATTATAAATTTTATTGAGAATTCGAAAAATATAAAGATTTATTTTTTTCGAAAACTTATTTATTTATATTTACTGGTATTTCACATATTGTCATCAATAGTGTATATATTTTTATTTAGAAATAAATTAGTAAATAGTTATTTGTTTACGTATGAACAATTATTTTTTGAGGTTAGCAGCCTTTCAGCCCAATTTATAATTGTTCTCTGCTTTTTTGGGGTAAACTTTATATTTACAATTAGGTCAATAAGAGAAAAAGTAGCAATAGTTAATGCTTTTATAATATATTCATCATTAATAATAAATATTACTTTAGCATATCATATTTCAATTAATATATTTGTATCATCAATATTATTGATTGTCAATTTTTTTATTATAATTACTGATTTAATTTACTTAATAAGTGACAATAAATTAAAAATTATACTATTATTTATTATATGTCTTATGAGCTGTTCCATCTTCTTTCCACCCATATTGTATTTTTTAATTATATTTTTTACAATATATACCTTTACAAAAGGTGGCTTTGCTCGATTCAAAGAACTATTAATTAGGGATTTTAATTTTATCTTAGATTTACATAAATCATTCATAATCTATACTCGATGTTCCAGTTTTCTAAAAACAGAACATTTTTAAAAAATTTAAAAAATAATATTTTAATTTATAATAAAATATCAATTTTTTATTTTTA
>JAYWHK010000177.1:0-25114 GCA_043777755.1 Saprospiraceae bacterium | reverse complement strand
AGGAGCGTCTAAACGCAAAAGTATGGTGACATATACAAACTTTAGAAGGGCTGGTTAAATTAGATCCTTAGGGAAATGACATTGGACTAAAGTCGCCCTTACAAGGTCTTCAACAAAAAAAAGGTTCTGAAACGCTCCCAAGTTTGGCACTTTTTTTGAATTACTCAGCATACAGGAACACGGGTAACAGAAAATTTTGAGAAAATTATACCTACCCAGCTCGTTTTCCTAACCTACTTATTTTTAAAAATTAGCATTGATAATCAACGTTTTGCAAGCCAAAACGTTATGATTATAATTTTTTTTGTAAAAAATGTATTAAAAGTTTTTGAATTGGAAACTTTTTTCGTAAATTTCGTATTTATACTAAAGGAGATTTGATTTTACATTTTTTATTTGGATTTTTAAACAAGAGAAATTTAAAATTAAGTTGCTAATAGTAATAATAAAATTAAGTAGGAAAATATTTTATTGCTAAAGAAAAATTGAGAGAAATATGCGTCAGCTAAAAATTACCAACAAAATCACCTCCCGTGAGAGCCTTGCGCTCGACAAATATTTGAACGATATTGGGAAAATCGCTATGCTTTCCGTGGAAGATGAAGCGTCTTTGGCTCGTCGTATCAGAGAAGGAGATCAAGCCGCTTTGGAAACTTTGACTCGTTCCAACTTGCGCTTTGTGGTATCTGTCGCAAAACAATATCAAAATCAAGGCTTGTCATTGAGTGACCTTATCAACGAAGGTAATGTCGGTTTGATGAAAGCTGGCAAGCGTTTTGACGAAACTAAAGGCTTTAAGTTCATTTCTTATGCTGTTTGGTGGATTCGTCAAGCGATTCTGCAAGCTATCGTAGAACATTCTCGTATTGTTCGTATGCCGCTGAACAAAGTTGGCTCTTACAACAAGGTCAATGAAGCATTTTTGGCGTTTATACAAAAATATGAACGTGAACCAACCAATGAAGAATTAGGCGAAATCTTGGAAATGACTCCAAAAGAAGTCAATAATATGCTCAAAGGCAATCTTCGTCACATGAGTTTTGATGCGCCTGTTTCCAACAGCGACGACAGCGAAGCAACGATGATTGACCTTTATACGTCTGAAGATAACCTCGAACCAGACAGCGACCTCATGCGTGAATCTTTGCGTGAAGAAGTGGCGCAAGGTTTGGCAATTCTTTCTACTCGTGAAGTAGAAGTGTTGTCCGCTTACTACGGTTTGAATGGTTACAAAGCATTGACATTGGAAGAAATCGGAGAAATGTTCAACCTTACTCGTGAGCGTGTGCGCCAAATCAAAGAGCGTAGCATTCGCCGTATGAGAAAAGCATACAATAGCAATTCTTTAAAATCTTACTTGGGATAGAAAAATATTAGATATTGATAAAAAAAGCCTTTTTCTTAACGAAAAAGGCTTTTTTTATGCCTAACGTAGAGAAAAGGCACGCCTTTTCTCGAAAAACATAGATTGTGCGTAGGGCGAGAAAAGGCGTGCCTTTTCTCTACGTGAGGTATGTTATACCCTTTCAATCACCGTTGCGACACCCATTCCACCGCCAGCTGGCAATGCAACAACACCCGTATTCAAATCACGACGCTCCATTTCATCTAACAAAGTGGTGAGCAACATTGCACCTGTAGCACCCAAAGGATGTCCCATGGCGATAGCACCACCATTTACGTTAAGTCGTTGATTATCAATATTTAAGGCTTGTTTGGTTTTTAAAACAACAGAAGAAAAAGCCTCGTTTATTTCCCAAAGGTCAATGTCAGAAATCTTCATATTGGCACGATTTAGTGCTTTTTCGATGGCAGGAATTGCGCCCAACAACATCACCGTTGGCTCGCAACTAACAGCGCCCAAAGAAACAATCCTTGCCCGAGGTCGCAGCCCCATCGCTTCTCCTTTTTCCTTCGTTCCTACGAGAACGAGCGAAGCACCATCGGCAGTTCCCGATGAGTTTCCAGCGGTATGAACGTGTTGTATGCGTTCCAAATAAGGATATTTTTTCAACGCCATCACATCAAAACCATGTTTTCCAGCAACGTCAAAAGCGATTGGCAGTTGCGATAAAATATCAAGAGAAGTTTCGGGATAAACATACTCGTCTTTATCCAAAATCATAATGCCGTTGAGGTCTGTAATCGGAATCAAAGATTTATTAAAAAAACCATTTTGATGCGCAAAATGCGCCCTTTGCTGCGATTGCAAAGCCACCAAATCCAATTGTTCACGGCTATAATTTTCCATCGTCGCTATCAAATCTGCGGAAATTCCTTGTGGCAAATAACCAACATTATTGATAACATCAGGGTCGAACATCAGCGGCCCAGCATCGGAAATCATACGGACACGGCTCATGCTTTCGACACCGCCAGCAACAATCATATCTTCCCAACCAGAACGAATTTTCATCGCTGCCATATTGATTGCTTCCAATCCTGAGGTGCAAAAACGGTTGATTTGAACGCCACCAACCCGATTGCTCCAACCAGCGTACAGCAAACCAGCCTTAGCAATGTCGCCTCCTTGGTCATCAACGGGCGTTACAGTACCAATAATAGTATCATCTATCTCGTTGGTATTCAAGCCATTGCGGTGTTGCAAAGCATCTAAAACCGTTTTCAGTAATTGAATCGGACGGATTTCGTAAAGTGTCCCATGAGGTTTTCCTTTTCCTCTTGGGGTACGGACAGCATCAAAAATATAGGCTTCTTTCATGCAGCAAAAGTAGTAGGTAAATACATCTTTTTCAAATTTTTTTATATCTTTGTAAAAAATTGTACTAAATATTTTCACTACCTTTGCCGCATGAATCTGAAATCCATTTCCATCGCTCTTTGCTTTTTGTTTCTTCTGAGCATCATTGCTTGTGAAGAACCTGTTTTTACGCCCAAACCAAGAGGTTTTCCAAGGGTAGAATATCCGACAAAAGCGTACCAATCGTTTGATAAAAACTATTGTCAATTTACGTTTGAATACCCAAAATATGCAGAAATCGTACAAGATACTTCATTTTTCAATGAAAAACCAGCCAATAATTGCTGGTTTGAAGTATATGTTCCGCAATTTGATGCGCATATTCACTGTTCGTATTACCCTATCACGAAGGAAAATCCTTTTGATAAATTGTACAACGATGCCTTTGTTTTAGCGGATAAACACAACATCAAGGCAGATTATATCGACCAAATTCGCATTGAAAAAAAGAAAGGCATCAGCGGTTTTTTATTTGACATTCAAGGACCAGCGGCTTCTCCTTTTCAGTTTTTTTTAACAGACAGTACCAAACATTTTATGCGAGGTGCATTGTATTTCAAGACGGCTTCTCGTCCAGATTCCTTGCGCCCTGTTGCTGACTTTATGAAAGCGGATATTATGCAAATGATTAACACGTTTGAATGGAATAAGTAATTGTTAAATTGTTGGATTAGTAAAAATTTAATTGTTCGTTATTCGTTATTAATTGCTAATCAAATGTTTTAAATTTTATGAAAAAAATATTTTTATTATTCATTATAACTTTCTCATTGTCAAATATTTATGCTCAAAATGACACTTGGAAAAAATTAGGTAAAATCACTTACCGCAAGCAATTTGACGAGCTTTTAGGCTTCAAGGTTGATGTACCTGTTTTTGCCAAAGAAATCAAAGAAATGGAAGGCAAAGAAATCACCATTCGTGGTTACATTATTCCTACAAATGGTTATAAAAGCCAAACGGAGTTTGTTTTTTCAGCATTTCCTTACAATATGTGCTTTTTTTGTGGCGGTGCAGGGCCTGAAACGGTCATGGAAGTATATGCCGTAGAAGGCGTTGCTTACACAACAGAACCCGTTACATTGAAAGGAATTTTGAGTACCAATTCGGGTGATATTAATAGGTTAATGTATTCCATTTCAAGAGCTAAAAAAGTGAACAATTAACAGTGAACAATTTATGAAGAAAACAAAAAAAATTATCTTTTCTTTGCTGTATTTTTTGCTGTTTTTTTGTGTGCCAATGTTGCTTTTTTCACAAGAAGAAACTTTTTCTATTGCTATCCAAGCAAAGTTTTTAAGAAGCAATGCGCTCAACGAAACGTTTATCATTTCGCAAGACAATAGCATTGTAAAAATCAATGATGAAGGCAAAGAATTGGCTCGTTTCCAGCAGCCTTTTTTAGGTGATTTAAAACAATTTGACATTTCAAATCCTTTCAAACCATTAGCGTATTACCCTGATTTTCAGACGATTGTATTTTTTGATAAAAACTTAAACGTTAGCAATCAGTTGGATTTGAAAAGTGTTGGATTCAATGCTGTGAGTGCGGTTTGTAGTACGATGGACAACCAACTCGTCATTGCTGACGAAGCCCAAAATCGGCTTTGTCGTATAGATTTTCGAGGAAAAATCCTGTCGGAAACAACGCTTTTATCAGAAGAAAAACAAAAAAAAGAAGTCAATCTTTTACTTTCAAAAGCGGGTAATGTCTATGCGCTTGTCAATCACCGACAGCTTTTATATTTCGACAATCGTTTGCAATTGGAAAGTATTTTAGGTAGTCAAAATGCCAATGGACAAGCCAATATTCACGATATTGAACTTAATGATGGATTGCTTTTTATGTACAGTCCCGAAGAAATTTTATACAGCAAAGACGACGATTTTTCCCAAGAAATTCTTGAATTGCCTTTTATTTTGAAAAAAAATGAACGTGCTTATGTTGCCAACAATCGCTTTTTTTTAATAAAAGAAAATGAGGTGATTGGGAAAGTGGGAAAGTAGAGAGTAAGAAAATGGGAAATTACTGTACTAACAATCAATCACAACAGATTTAACCTTTCCATTGCTAAAAACAGTTTCGATTTCGTCGCCTTCTTGGAGGTCATTTTTATCTTTGAGAAGCTGTCCATTTTTGAGCGTTATCGAAAAACCTTTTTTCATAATTTGCTCAGGATTAGCATTTTGTATTCTTTTTTCTAAAAAATCAAATGTATGATGAAAAGCATTTATTTTAAAATCAAGAAGCTGATTCAAAGCTATTTTTTTATACTCTAAATTTTGTTTTTCTCTTGCAAAACGAAGCCTAACGGTACTTTGAAGTTGATTTTCAAAACTGTTCAATTGATGTTGCCAATCGTTGATTTTTTCTTTGTTTTTTTGAAATAAAAAATTAGAAAAATCCACCAAACGGCTTTCCAAATGCAAATGTCGGCTAATTAAAAAATCCGCTACGGCAGTTGGTGTTTTCAAGCTCGCATGAGCCGTAATATCCAACACGCTTTGGTCAATTTCATGTCCAATTCCTGCCAAAATAGGTATTGGAAAGAGTGCAACGGCTTCATTCAGACTTTGGTCGTCGAATACAGCCAAATCAATTTTTGAACCACCACCTCTGATAATCACCACCGCATCATAAGGTTTTTGCTCACTTAAAATCTTAATTTTTTTCAATTGATGCTTGATTTCATCGACGGCAAATTGTCCTTGTACTGACGTTTCAAACAATTGTAAATTAAAGGTATAGCCATATTGATTTTTTTTCAAATGCTCATAAAAATCAATCCAACCAGCCGCTGAACTTGACGAAATCACTGCAATCCGTTGAATCAAATACGGCAATTGCAATTTTTTTTGAAGCGTAAGAATTTTCTTTTTTTCAAGATATTCTAATGTTTTTTGACGTAAAATCGCAAATTTTCCCAATGTAAAAGTCAAATCAATGTCTTCCACACTCAAACTCATGCCATATCGCTCATCGTAATTTACACTAACTTTGAGCATCACTTCTATTCCTTCTTGCAAAATACTTTCGAGCGATTTTCCATATTTTTGAAGTAAAATACGCAAATTTCGCATCCAAATTACCGCCGAAGACTTGGCTATAACATCATTACCAATCTCGTCTTTTTCAATTAAATCTATAAAAACATGACCTTTCCGCTGATTGAGCTGCGAAATTTCCGCCCGAATCCAAAGCGACTCAGGAAAATTCAACGCTACAACCCTACGCAGGTATTCGTTTAATTCAAAAAGTGAAATGTGTTGCATTAAATTCTAAATTCTAAATTCGGGATTCTAAATTCGGGATTTTAAATTTTAAATTCGAGGTTCTAAATTCTATCGTAACGTACTCTAAAAATTCTAAATTCGGGATTTTAAATTCTAAATTCTATCGTAACGTACTCATTATTAAACTATTGTAAATCAGTAAATTAAAAGACTTATTGACTTTATTTATTGGCTTACGACTATTACGACTTACCGACTTACGACTTATAGACTTACGACTTTTACAATTAAAATCCCAGCACATCATTCATAGAATAGATCCCTTTTTTACCCAAAATCCATTCGGCAGCCAAGACCGCACCACCAGCAAAACCATCACGAGAATGTGCGGTATGCTTAATTTCGATACTGTCAATTTCTGAATCGTAAAAAACAGAATGAGTCCCTGGCGCAGGATTTTCTCTAATCGAGAAAATATTAATCTCTTCCTGATTGTCAGAATGTTCCTTTGTCCATTGTTTTTTTCGGGCAATAAGTTTCAAAATATCTTCTGCAATTGTAATGGCAGTACCGCTTGGCGCATCGAGCTTTGCAGTATGGTGGATCTCCTCCATTTTGATGTCGTACTGCGTTTGTTCATTCATTATTGTTGCCAAATATTTATTCAAATTAAAAAATAAATTGACACCAATACTAAAATTAGAAGCATACAAAAATGCTGTTCCATTGCTTTTAAAAACCTCTAAAACATCATTTTTTTGCTCCAACCAGCCCGTTGTACCACAAATAACAGGCACACCAAGCGCAAAACAAGTCTTGAGATTTTGAACTGCCACTTCTGGTTTGCTAAATTCAATGGCAACGTCTGCTTTTTGCAACAAGTCGTTATCAATTCCTTCGCTACCAAATTTAGCAAGCACTTCATGTCCTTTGGCAAGTGCAATTCTTTCGATTGCTTTGCCCATTTTTCCGTAACCAATTAATGCAATTTTCATTTTACAAAATAAAAATATGATAAAAAATTCTTTAAATATCAAAACTAATTCCTAATTTTGAGCAAAGAAACAAAAAAATCTAATTAAACATCAGAATTTTATGAGAAAATACATCAATGAATTTATTGGCACTTTTTTTTTGGTGCTTAGTATTGTTATGGTATGCTACAACGGCACGCCTTCTGGCTTTGCACCTTTGGCAATTGGACTGGGGCTTATCGCTATTATTTACGCTGGCGGACACATATCAAGTGCGCATTATAATCCTGCCGTAACAATAGCATTTTTTATGCAGAAAAAAATATCGCTCAACGATGGCGTGGCGTATATGGCGGCTCAAATCATAGGAGCTGTTTTTGCGGCATTCACGGCAATGACGCTTTTGGGCGGTGTTGCAGAAAGTACAGACCCAAGACCTTTTCAATTTCAAAGTCCTGTTCCACCACTTTTAGCTGAATTTCTTGGAACATTTATCATGGTTTATGTTATTTTGAACGTTGCATTAAGCAATTCAAATAAAGGAAAATCATTTTATGGTTTAGCCATTGGTTGTATTGTTATCGGCAATGCTTTTGTTTTTTCACCTGTTTCGGGAGGCGCTTTTAATCCAGCTGTTGCGATTGGCTTGTGTAGTATTAAGGCTTTTGACTGGATTAATTTATGGGTTTATATGGCTGGTTCTATCCTTGGAGGAGTTGTTTCTTCGATTATTTATAGCTTTGTGAATGTGGAGGAGAGTATCTAAATACATTGTAATGCAAAAAAACGTTATCTTTGCCCTCTAATTCTAAATTTTCAGTCATGCAATTTAAAAAAGAATTTAATTCCTCTGGTCCAAATATACTCGAAAGGCACTATACACTACCTCGTCATGCTTTAATGCAACAAGGTAAAAAATTAGTCTATAATGACCGCTATTTTACCCTTTTTGCACCACGACAATCAGGTAAATCTACGTTTTTTCAGATGCTCGGAGCGCAGTTGAAAACAGAAGGGTATAAGGTATGTTATACGAATTTCGAGTATTTTTATCAGCAAAGTGAAGCTTGGTTTTTGGATACCTTAGCAAGAAAGATGACAGAGGCATGGGGTATAGAAGTTTCCAACTCGAGTTTTGCGGCTATCGCCAAAGCGGTAGAAAGCCATAAATCTGAAAAAATGATTCTTGTGGTAGATGAGGTAGAAGGGATTAATATTGAATATTTGAACACATTTTTGCATACTATACGAGAGTTATACCATACACGAGACAGTCATTGTCTTAAATCAGTTATCCTTGTTGGCGTGCGCAATATCACAGGTACGATGCAAGGTGCAGTAAGTCCTTTTAACATCAACGAAGAATTAGAAGTGCCTTATTTTACAGAAGAAGAAATTTTGGAACTCTTGGCAATGCACGAAACAGAAACGGGACAACTTTTTTCTCCAAAAGTAAAAGAGCGTATTTGCTACATGACCGCAGGGCAACCTGGTTTGGTCAATGGTTTTGCAGGGAGTTTGGTACAGCTATTTCCAAATGTTCCCGTTTTTGAATTTGAGCATTATTTAAAAGTAGAAACGAATTATATTGCTATAAAAATCAATAAAAATGTATCAAATATTGTTGAAAAAGCTAAAAAACACCGCAAATTTGTAGAGCAATTGTTGTTTGATGAAAAATCAAGAGCTTTTATGATACAAGAAGAACGAATAAAGGAATTAACTGTAAATGGTGTAATTACGTCAGATGATAACAACAATATCGTTTTTGGTGTGCCGCTTTACCGCAAATGCCTACATGCTGCTTTTGCTGCGCCAATGAATGGCGAATCGGAAGAAATTATGGAAAACTTGATTGTTAGCGATTATTTTTTGCCTAATAAACAACTTAATGTAGAGAAGATTATTCGTGATTATCAAATTTATGCCAAACGTCGTGGTTTTCGCTATTTTATGGAACATGACGAAAAAGGTAAAATGACAGGTCTAAAAGAAGCTGCTTTGGTCTATAGTTTTGAAACATACATTCAATCTTTTTTACAAGTTTTAGGTGGTAAAAGTTATTTAGAACCACACGTAGCGTTGGGCAGAAGTGACCTTCTTGTGAATATTGATGGCAGAGAATTTGTGATAGAAGCAAAGATTTTTTACTACGAAAAACAATTTGAAGAAGGAAAACAACAATTGGCTTACTATATTAAAAAGCTCAACCTGACTGAAGGTGTGTACCTCGTTTTTGCAAAAAATACGATTACAAATCCAATTCTACAAGAAGCGGACGAGCTTATTGAAGGGGTCAATATTAAAACGTATTTGGTAAGATATGATGTAGAAACTGATTTTTCAGCACCAAAGAGAAAGAAGAAATAAATTTTTGGTAAAATATAGTTCTTTTAAAATGTCATTTTTAAGACAATTTAAAAAGGGTGTTCTATAAATCAAAAAAAACACCTTACCTTTGCAAAAATTTTAAAAATCAAATTGGCAAAATCAACGCACATAGAAGACAGTACGATTGTAGCAATGCTGCAACAAAGCAACCAAGAAGGTATTGCTTTGGCGTACGACAAATTCAGTGCAGCGTTGTTCGGGGCGATTCTAAAAATTGTACCAAACCATGAACTGGCAGAAGAAGTTTTGCAAGATGTATTTGTAAAAGTATGGAGAAGTCGAGATAGTTATGACGAAAATAAAGGGCGACTTTTTACATGGCTCATAAACATTGCCCGAAACACAGCAATTGATTATACCAGATTAAAAAGTTTCTCTCAAAAAAACCAAGAGCTTGATTCTTCCGTAAATACAATAGACAAGACGGAACAAACGTTTTTTAACGAAGAAATTATTGGACTGAAAGAAATGGTCGCCAAAATGCCTGATGATTTACGAGTTTTGATAGAGCATATTTATTTTCAAGGTTTTACGCACGCTGAAACTGCCGAAAAATTAAATTTGCCTTTGGGAACAGTCAAAACAAGAGTCCGAACTGCCATTATCCATTTGAGAAAATATTTTGCATTATTACTATTTTTGATTATTAAATAAAAATGAACATTCAAGATTACATAGCATCTGGTATTTTAGAAGAATACGTCGCTGACTTGCTTTCTCCGAGAGAAAAACGAGAAGTAGAGGCGTACGCTCGCCAGTTTCCTGAAATCAAAGATGAAATTACAAAAATAGAAATTGCCCTTGAAAACTATGCCTTTTCGGAAGCTCAAACACCTCAAAACGACCAAAAAGCAGCCATTTTAGCAAGAATAAAACAGGAAGAAAAACCTTCGGCAAAGATTGTTCAAATGCCCAATAATCGTTTTGCTTCTTATGGTATGGTCGCAAGTATGGTGGGACTTGTAATCAGTGCTTTTTTTAATTTTTACAATACGCAAAGATTAAATGAAGCAAATTTAGAAATCAGAAGTTTAAAATCAGAAAAATCTCGAGTAGTAGAAGAGTATGATGTTTTAAGAACGTCTTATGAACAAAAAGACAATCAATTGGTTACGATTACGAATGAAAATACTAAAAAGTTGATACTTTCTGGTACACCAAATCATAGTGATTCTAAGCTAACCGTTTATTGGGAGGCAAAAACACAAACGCTCATTGCCAACATCGAAAATCTACCGCCAGCACCAAAAGGAAAGCAATATCAACTTTGGGCAATCGGCAGTAAAGGGCCCGTTGATGCAGGAATGTTAAGTGAGAGTACAAAAGACTTTCAACAAATGAAAGCTATTGGAGAAGCTGCTGCTTTTGCCATTACACTCGAAAAAGAAGGCGGAAGTCCATCGCCAACATTGGAAGAAATGTATGCAATTGGAAAATTTTAAATTTTTTTACAATGGAAAATATAGAAAGATTGAATCACTATGATGGGTTTGAGGTTATTGAACGTTTTAACATCAATAAAAATCAAACTTGTGAAAATCTAAACGAATGGCTCAAAGTAGAAGGTGAATTTAATGGATTTGAATTAGAATTACTGAATAAAATCCAAAAAGAATTAAACTTACATGGCAGAGCTTGGAACGAAGAGGAACTGAAAATGAACTTTATCAGCTTTGTTTTATTTTTAGCCAACGTAAATGTTCCTGAAAAAATACAAATTTTTTATGAACGTCGCTTGTCTGGCGTTGTAAATGACATTCCTATTTCACTTGTAGTTGATAGTATGATTGCTTCTCCGACAAAAGCTGAACGCCCTAAAAATCCTTATTTTTTTCTTCAAGAATTCAAACGTTCAATTAGTGATGATCATGACCCCGAAGGTCAAATGTTGGCTGCAATGATTCTTGCACAGGAGCTTAATAAAGACGACAAACCACTTTATGGTTGTTGGTTACAAGGAAAAGCATGGAATTTTACAACTTTAGTAGGTCGAGATTACTGCGTAAGTCGCCTTTACGATGCTACAAATATCAATGATTTACATCAAATTGTTTTTATTTTGAGGAAACTAAAAGACTTAATCTTGAATAGATAGAAACTAAAAAAGCCACTTTGATTGCAAGTATTTACTGCATCAAAGTGGCTTTTTTTATAGAATTTTAACGTAAATTTACTTCCTTATCCATGTCAATTGATTTGGTTCAGCTGCTGCATATACCAAAGGCATATTTTCTGTTTCCACATCGTCTTTTTCCAAACCAAAAGCAGCTTTATCACCTTGTCCAAGATATTTTAACATAAAATATCCATTAAGTAAAAAACCGTCTTTAAATGAAAATTCATTTTCTACAGACAAAAATCTTTCAATCAATACAAATTTGTAGTCAGCTTCTTTGTTGTATCGAGTAGAACCATTCGGGCGATTGTGCAATTCCATTTCTTTTGCATCTACGAGATCTTGAAGAATTTGCTTAAAATAACTTCCCGATTTAGGTTGTACTCTAAAACCTAAATTAATATCCACACGAATGATTTTGTCATTGACCAATTCCTCTACTTTGTACTCCTTCGTATAAGGTTCGTTGGTATGATTGATGTGAAACATCCAATAAACATCAGCTCTTTTAGGTTTTTTTGCCAAAATAGACTGCACAATTCGTTCTTCAATTTGAGTAGTATGTTCTGCTTTTGTCAGATAAATAAGGTGTGTAGCGTATTTCGGGATAGATTGGTCTTCTGTCAATTCGGACAAAGTATCTTTATAGTCATTTAGACTCACAAATTTCATAAACTCATTCATCCGTTTACGGGCAAAATACCAGATGTACATTATAGCAAATATCGCTAAAGCTAAAAACAAAACGATAAAACTTTCTTTTAACTTTATGACATTGGCAACCAAAAATGCAGATTCTATAATGAAAAATAAAGCAACCAAACCATATACCAATATTTTATTCCATTTTTTGATAGCAATTAAATAGGTTGTTAAAAGCGTCGTCGTCATCAACATCGTAAGCGTGATGAAAAAACCATAAGCTCCTTCCATGTGTTCCGACGTTTTGAAATAAAGAACAACCGCCACACAACCAATCCATAACAATAAATTGATACTTGGAATGTAGATTTGACCTTTGCTTTCAGAAGGTTGTCTAACCGCAACACGAGGCCAAAAACCTAAATTCACCGCTTCATTGATAAGCGTATAACTGCCCGTAATCAATGCTTGAGAAGCGATAACTGTCGCAGAAGTGGCAATAATTATGGCAGGAAGTAAAAACCAATCAGGGAACATTTCATAAAATGGATTACGACCAGCCATGTACTGCCCACCTTCATTCATTGTCCAAGCTGCTTGACCAAGATAACAAATAATTAGACAGATTTTTACATAAATCCAACTGATTCTGATATTTTTTAAGCCACAATGACCCAAATCGCTATACAATGCCTCTGCTCCAGTCGTGCATAAGAATACACCACCCAAGAGCCAAAAACCAGACGGGTAATTGCAAAGTAAATCATAAGCATAATAAGGATTCAATGCTTTGATAACTTCTGGATGATGAACAATTTGGCTGATACCACCTACCAACAACATCGTGAACCAAACAAACATAATCGGTCCAAATGCTTTTCCGATAATATGTGTTCCGAAACGCTGAACAGAAAATAGCGCAGTTAGTATGATGATAATAGTCAAAAGCACTGTACCGTTACCAGGTTTGAAGGTTTCCTCCAAACCTTTAATATTCGCCAAACCTTCGACTGCCGAAGCAACCGAAATTGGTGGCGTAATGATACCGTCAGCCAAAAGCGTCGTTGCGCCCAAAATTGCTGGAATAGTCAAATGTTTTCCGTAGCGTTTGACCAAAGCATAAAGAGAAAAGATACCTCCTTCGCCTTTATTGTCTGCTTGCAGCGTTATCAAAACGTATTTTAACGTCGTTTGGAAAAAAAGCGTCCAAAATATCGCCGAAACACCGCCATAAACAAGCATTTCGCTGATTTCACGACTGCCGATAACGGCTCGTAAGGCATACAAAGGACTCGTTCCGATGTCGCCATAAATAATACCGAGCGCAACTAAAAGAGAAGCTGCGCTTACTTTACTGTGGTTATGATTACTCATTTTTTAAGATATGAATTATTTTAGCCGCAAAAGTAATACATTTTTTACTTTTATCAAAATATATAAAATTCTCAACTACTATATAAGCTACAGAGGAGTAGGAAAATAGTAATAAAAAATTCCAGTTTTATCACTATTTTCTTACTTTAAAAATCCAAATCAAGCATTGTAATCGTATGTAATTTTAATACAATTTAATTTATTTTTAAAATAAAAAATATTTACGATGACACAAAACAATACTTTCTTTTTTTTCAAAAACATTTTAGTTTTTGCCTTACTGCTTGTTTTTCAAAATAGCAAAGCACAAAATATTTTTGCGCTAACAAAAACGAGTCAATTGATTCAGTTTTCGGCAACTGCTCCTAACAACATTACTACAATGACGGCGGTAACAGGATTGTTGGCTGGACAAAATTTAGTGGCATTGGATAGCCGACCTCGAACAGGAGAGCTATATGCATTAGGTTACAATCCAACGAATGCTACGGGTCGTTTGTACAAGCTCAATCCTTCAACAGGTGCGCTTTCGCCACTCGGAACAGCGGATTTGATGATTAACTTAGGTGCAAATACGGACAATATCGCCATGGATTTTAATCCAACCGTAGATAGAGTTCGGGTGCTTTCTACCAACCGTAAAAATTACAGACTACACCCTGACTTAGGCACAATCGTAGCAACAGATACAGATTTAACCTACGGAGTGGGCGATGCTAACGCTGCATCTATGCCGCAAGTTGGTCAAATCGCTTATACAAATAGCTACGTTTCCGCTACAAAAACGACGCTTTATTACTTAGATGAAGCCAATTCGGTGTTTGGAACTGCTTTTGTTGCAACGAATCCCAATAATGGACAAATCAAAACAATTGGAAATATTGGACTTACGCTCAATGCAAGTGACAAAACGATTGACATGGACGTAGCGTTTGAAGCGCAAAAAAATGTTATTTATTTGGCTGCCAATACAACAAGTGGCGCAGACCAATTATATACGATTAATCCAATGACAGGAGCAGCTACGCTCGTTGGTGATATTGGCGCAACAGCAATGGAAGTTATAGATATTGCGGTAGCGATTGATAGAACAATTCCTGCTTTACAGGGTGATTTGGTGTATGGTTTGACGACTACAGCCGCACCTCGTTTGGTTAGTTTTGACAATAAAAATCCAACTGTAATTCGTAAAGATTTGCCAATTACGGGCGTTAAAATGGGGCAAACTTTGGTAGGAATGGACATTCGTCCGCAAGATTTTAAGATATATTCTTTGGGTTACAACACACTTGGAGATACAATGGCAACGATTTATACGCTCAATGACAGTACGGGTATTGCTACGATTTTTGCGGATAGTGTAAAAATGAACCTTGGAGCAACAGCTAATATTGCTTTTGATTTTAACCCTTCTGCCAATCGACTTCGTATTATGAGTGCTGCAACACGCACGAATTATCGCTTGAATATTATGACAAAACCTATCAAACCTATCGTTGATACGGTATTGACTTACAAGGCAAATGATGCAAATTTTGGTAAAACAGCGCACGTAGGTTCGGGTGCATACCTTAATAGTTTCGACGGCGCAACGAGTACCAAATTATACGATATTGATGAAAAAGCAGGACTTTTTTTACTTCAAAATACGCCAAACGGAGGTTTTTTGAATACGCTTGGTTCGCTTGGCTTAGTACTTGATTCATTGGATTATTCGGTAGATATGGATGTTTCTCCTACTAAAGTAGGCAATACAGTAGAAAATACTATTTATCTGGCAGCCAATGTTTTAGGTGGAAATAATTATGATAATTTATATACGATAAACCCAGCGAGTGGCGCAACCCAATTGGTCGGTCGAATTGGAAATGGTATTGGAATCCGTGATATTGCAAGTAAATTAACGAGTATTATTACAGTAAAAATTCCTTCGGCAGCTGCACCTTTTGGTCATTTGAGCAATCGTTTGACTTTATCGGCTCGTTTGCAAGGTTCAAATGAAGTACCAGCCGTGACGACAACCGCAAACGGTGTCGCTTCATTCATGTTGAATGCGACTCGGGACACCATGCAAGTAAATATTGCATTTACAGGCTTGAAAGCAACTGCAATGCACATTCATGAAGGAAAAGCAGGTGCTAACGGTGGTGTTTTCAAAGATTTAACAAAAAATTTGACAGGAAATGTAGCTCGTTTGATGCTGACTGGTGCGGACTTATCTCCAGCCAATCTTAAAAAATTCCTTACAGGCGCATTTTATTTGAATGTACATACGGCAGCAAATCCAGGCGGTGAAATCCGTGGTCAAATTATAGTAGAAGACGACAAAGGTTATTTTGCAGACTTGAATGGCGCAGCGCAATCACCAGCGGTAGTAACAAATGCTACTGGTTCAGGCGTGTTTAGCATGGATAAAAGCGGACAACACCTACAATTCAAAGTAGTTGCTCAGGGTTTGAGCGGTGCGATAACTAGCGCACATTTTCATCTTGGTGCAGCAGGTAGCAACGGTGGCGTATTACTTGATGTTTCTTCTTTTATTTTTGGAAATACAATTATTGGAACAGTAGCTTTACCAGCAAGTTTTGCAGCAGATGTAGCAGCAGAAAAAGTGTATTTCAATATACATACGGCAGCAAATCCAGGCGGCGAGATTCGTGGTCAATTGGCAACTTATAGCGGACTACAATTTGATGCGAAATTAGACATTCAACAACTGGGTAATCCAGCAGTGTTTTCACAAGGGCAAGGCGTAGCCCGTTTGTCATTGTCGCCTTCTATGGATACACTTTCTTACCGCATCACAACGATAGATTTGACAAGTGCAGTTACGGCTTCTCATATTCACATAGGTGCGCCAGGTATGAATGGTGGCGTAGAATTTGACTTGGGCGCAGGTACAGGCAACGTAATTTCTGGTACGATTACTGGCGCAACTTTGACAAAAGCGGCAGTTAACAATTTATTGTCAGGAAATTATTACATCAACGTACATACTGCCAATAATCCAGCAACGGGCGAAATCCGTGGTCAGGTATATCGTTTGGCACGAGAAGGTTACATTGCGGAAGTATCAGGCTTACAAGAAGTTCCAGCAAATACAAGTAAAGCAATGGGTGGCGGTTTAGTCACAATTGACCGTTTTTTATCTTCGGCACATTATATGGTAGCGGTTGATGGATTGAGTGGAGCTGTTACATCAGCACATTTTCACAAAGCAGTAAAAGGCTCAAATGGCGGTGTTGTCTATGGATTGGCAGCAACAACAGGTTTATACGGTTATTGGTCACAAGCGACGACTCCAAAGTTCGGCGCAGCCAACGAAAAAGCTTTTAGAGGAGATAGTATTTATGTGAATTTCCATACATCTGCAAATCCTGGCGGCGAAGTTCGTGGTCAATTTGCTCGTAATTATAAGATTTCAACAACGACAGTTACAAAAATTATTGACGCTGTTTTGGTCAAGAACTTCAAGGCTTTTCCTAATCCAGTACAAGACCTTTTGACGCTTCAAATCAATGTAGAAAATGCAATGACCAATCAAATCATTGTCGTGGATATATTGGGAAGAATAGTATTGCAAAAAGAGGTATATCTTACTGAAAATCAGAATGAAATAAATCTTGATTTAGGTAATATTACTACGGGGACATACATATTGACGTTTGTAAATAATGGTAAAATAACCGCTACAACAACGCTGATAAAAGAATAATAACGAAATAGAATTGGTTTTTTAACGCATGACTTTTTTGATTTTTTGAATTGAGTGTGTACCTCTACTTGTTTTTTCAAGTAGAGGTTTTTTTTGTGCGCCCAACATGGGCAATAGCTTTGTGGTTGAAGTCCACTATACACCCTGATAGGGCAATGTCATTAAGCTAAGAGTTTTATAGCCATTTTTTCATAATTATCTAAAAATCAATTGATTATAAAATTTATTCAAAAAATAAAGCCTTAAAAAATAAAATTTTTTGCTAAAAAATACTCATCTCATAGTGTGATTTTTTTGCCCTTAGCCAAAGTGTGACATGATGATATTTTTTATGCAAATTTTACAGTATTTTGAAGATTTATAAAATATTTAAAATCTTGAAAATCAATTATTTATAAAATATAGATTCAGATTCCTTAGCTTAATGACATTGCCTGATAGGGGGAAGTATTAGTTAGAGGCAAGGGTGTCGTTTGTGAAGACGAATCTGAAGGAAGCCGGCGACAAATTCTCGCAATTATTTGATGCACTTATTAGGGAAGCGAATAGAGGACAAACGAGTATTGTCGCTGATAGGGAAATATTTACGCAGTGGCGTAATGTTAGGCGGGCTATTTAGCAAAACGGAAGAAGGGACACCGCAAGTGTGAGAGGTCGGAAAAGAATAACGTACGTTATTCTTTTCCTCCTACTCGATTTTATTCAAGAAAATCACACCCAAGCGATAAATATCTTTTTGCCAGCCGTTTCAATCCATTCGGAATGCCATTTTTTTATTTCGGAATGGTCAAAAATGAGAAGATAGCCTGTGTCGAGATTTTGGCGGTCTAAATAATCGCACAATTGTTCCAGTCCTTCTTCGTGTGCTTTTGGTCCATACCAAAGTTTGAGTTCGGCAACAAATTTTTGATGCAAGTAGGTAATCACCACATCAAGGCGTTTTTCGTCCGAAATTTGAGGTTCTTTGAAGTCGTAACCTGAACCGTTGATGATAGGTTTTATGAACGCCAAAAATACCAAACGACCATTTTTTTCTAAAAATTTTCGGTCTTTTTTGCTGTATTCTTTTTTCATAAACGCTTGAAAACCTAACATTACAGCTTCCATATTGAGCGTTTTGTCTGCGTTTTTGTAACCTGTTCCAAAATTCGCGCCTTTGGATATTTGAAATTGGTGCATTTTATCTGTCATATAATTGACGATAACTTCTTGATAAATACGATTATGCACCACGGCACTACCATTTTTACTGACTAAAATACCATATATTGATGCAAAATTAGTGGTAGGATTGTGGATATTGAACAACATTTTTTCATTTTCAACCACTATTTTATAGACCAATTCGTAGAGTTCTTTGTTATTTTCCAAATTTTTAACCAAGGTGTCAAAATTTGCATTGCTTTCTTTTACCAATTCTTTTACGGCTAATTCTACATCATCTGCCGTCCATTCTTGATTTTCTCTTTCTGGTAAAATATGCTCATCTATCATTTTGCACAATTTACTGACCAAAAACGGATAACCCGAAGTGTAATAAAACAATCGTTCCGCAATTTCATCAATGTTCATTATCACGCCTCGCTCTTGACAATAATCTGCCAACATTGGTTTGATTTCGTCAATTTGTAGGTTCATGTCCACCTTATAATCGGCAGCGATATTCCAAGGAGAGTTTAGTTTTTCTTCTTCATCGGGGCGAAGTTTTAACTTCAACGATTTGACATCATGTACGCCAGCCAAAATGACGGAGTGAAAGGTATGAGAACGTATCCTATTCAAATACAAGGCTCTTAAAGTACCTAAAAAGCTCAAAAACAATTGATTATTAGTGCTTTTATCTACTTCATCAATAATGAGAATGACTTTTTTATCTATTTTTTCACAAATGATTTGGATTGCATTACTTAAAGAAACTTCTTGATAAGCACTTTCAAGTATAATATTTTCAACTTGACGAGTCTGTTTGTTTATTGTTTTTAATAAATCAAGGAAAAAGTTTCTAAACGTATCAGCATCTTCAAAGTTTTTTTCATTCAAACCTTCAAAAGTAATGTTGAAAACAACATAATCTTTTTCTTGCATTGCTCTTTCTTCAATAGCAAAAAGGGTTGTTGTTTTTCCATACTGTCTTGGGCGATTAATAATAAAATAATCACCACTTTCGACCATTGCAAAAGTGCGCTTTAATTTCTTAGAAATATCTGCCATGTAGTGCATATTTGCATGACAGTTGCCTGTTATATTGAATTTTTTTGCCATGTTTTTTGCTTAAAAATAGAGTTTTCTATTAAAATCTTGCACAAAGATACACTTTTTCGCTAAAAAAAGCCCAAATTATGATGCGCCAAGCAAAAAAAAATCAAATTATAATTATATTGAATATATACATGAAATATGAGATTATATTGTTTTTTTTTATAAAATATTGAAAATTAATGTTTTATGTAATTATTTTTTTTATTAAATATCATTCACGTACTGTCACACTATACATAATAATAAGGTTGATTGCTTTATTTTATACCTACATTTTTGCTATACCAATAAAAATTCACTAACTTATTTGGCATCCTTCACAAGTAGTTGACACTTTATAAAATTGATTTACACTTTTTTCTTTTTTTTTGAAAGTTAAAGTACTGATAATCAATATTTTAAAATAGAAAATAAAAAAAAGTTAAAAACCAAACTGTCAACTACTTTTCAAGAAATATGAAGGATGCCCTTTTTTTTCTAAAAAAAAGTGGGTATAAAAAAGAGTGATATTTACAACAAAATCGTATATTACAGCTACTAAACACGATATACAGTAATGATAAGTGTACAGTAATTTTATTTTTTTATCTATTCAAAATCAATTCTTTGAGCTTCCGCAAAATGAAAACAATTTGGTGTAGGTCTTCCATATCTGTGGCATCAAACTGTTTACTAACACAATAATCACGTCCTATTAAAGTAGTAAAATTCCAGTTTTTCCCTTGCAACCAACAACCATACAATGGTTTGCCATCTTGATTGAGTTCTTGCGCCAATATCATAGCAGCGAGCATTTGACCTTCGGGGTCATGATCATCTCCAAGAGAGCGTTTGAACTCTTGAAGAAAAAAATAAGGTACTTTTGGGCGATTAGCTGCCGTTGCTGATGCTATCATAGCATCTACTTTAACTGAAATATTTATGTTTTCTACTTTCCCACTAATTGGTCGCTCATAAAAAACTTTAATTTCATCTTTTACATTTATCTTAGCTAAATAAAACACCAAAGCGATGAAGTTGAGTTTTAATTCTTCTTCATTCCAATAACGACCATCTTTTTCCAAGTCAAAACGAACATCTTCTAAAATGCCCAATTCTATACTTGTTAGAGTTCCCTCTACATTAAGCCAGTCTTTTAAAATATGACAAGTCATATTTTTTTTAATATCGAAGCGCTCTAACACTTCTGACCCATCATAATGATTTAATTTTTCTATATTTTCCATTCTATCTCATTTTAAATGAATTATTCCACAAAGATACACTTTTTTCGCTAAAAAAAGCCCAAATATGACGCGCCAAACAAAAATAATTTCAAATTATAATTATGTTGAATATATACGTAAAACATGAAATTATATTACTCTTTTTTTTATAAAACACTGAAAATTAATGTTTTATGTAATTTTTTTTTTTTAAGTATTATTCATGTAATGTCACACTACAAATAAGAATAGGGTAGATTACTTTATTATATACCTGTATTTTTGCTATACAAATAAAAATTACCAATTTTATTCATAATTACCAAGACATAGTGTCATCAATTTTTACAAATATGAGAGTTAAAAACTACTACTTTTACGCTTTTTCAACTGCAATTTTCAAAAAAATTGCTTTAATTAGTAACATTCTACTAATACTCACTGTCGCAGCTAACGCTCAGTGCAGTGTTACCATAAAGCCAACCGTATCAGGTTGTTATCAAAATACAGGAGCAAGCAAAGCAACCGTGAGTGTAGAAGTTGCTTGGAAAAACCCACCAAGTGGAAATATTAGTGTTACTTTTGCAGGGCAAACAAAAACAATTACACCAGGTGCTATAACCGTCAATTATGGTTATCAAGTGGGCAATCAAAGTCAAACGATTGTGTCGCCACAAGTAGTAGCATTTGAAGTTCCTGCCGATGGTACAGCAGGACAAACCATAGAAGCCTTTTTTGGTGCTAGTTTTGCTGCATCTACTTGTAAAGACAGCAAAACAATCAATGCACCAGTAGCTTGTCCGCCATTAAGTTGTACGAGTGGTACAGATATGGGCGGTACAGTTTTTAACGATTATGATACTGACGGCGTAAAAGACAGTGGCGAAACCACAGGTTTGGCAGGTGTTACGGTTACAGCAATTGCTTGTGACGGTACGATTTATACGACGACGACTGATGCCTTGGGTAAATACATTTTGAGTGTTCCTGCGGCAAAATATCCTGTACGTGTAGAGTTTTCGGGTATTCCGAGCCTTTACGGACAAGGAACTGTCAATGGAACTGACGGGCGCACGACAACACAATTCGTTGCAGCAGCAGATTGTAGCGTTGATTTGGGCGTAGTCGATCCGAATGATTATTGCCAAAACAATCCTAATATTTACATTCCTGTATTTGGAAATGGCGACCCAAGAATTACAGGAAGCACCGCAGCAACCGCAGCAGGTATAGTTACTTTCCCTTATGATTATACAGGCTCGCCGAATACAGCGGGTTATCCAGCCAACACAAAAGTAACTGATGCGTACAATGTTGGTTCGCAATGGGGAAATGCCTACAATAAAAAGACAAAACGAATGTTCACGTCTGCTTTTTTGCGTCGTCACGCAGGATTGGGTGACAAAGGATTGGGCGAAATCTATATCACAGACTTGACCAACCCAGCAGCTCCAACGACGACGGAATTTATCAATGTAAAAACAGATTTAGGCGTAACCATAGAAGACGCATCTAATCCAGTATTGAGCAATACAGCACGTGGTTTGGTTGGCGATAAAACTACACCTTCTAACGACCCAAGCACGATTTCGCAAATAGGACGAGCAGGTATGGGCGATTTGGAAATAAGTGATGACGGTAATACGCTTTGGTTCACAAATTTGTATGATAAAAAAATATATTCCATAGATATTACCGCCTTCAATGCTGATGGTGTGACCAAACCTACGACTGCCGTAGCACATACTGTACCAGACCCTGGTTGTTCAGGTGGCGTTGCACGTCCATTTGGTTTGAAAGTCTATAAAGGCGAAACCTACGTTGGGGTTGTTTGCGATGCGAGTACTTCTCAAAACAAATCTGACCTACGTGCTTTTGTCTATAAACTCAATGGCGCAACATGGACAACAGTTTTTGATTTTCCTTTGACTTATCCAAAGGGTTTTGGACAGAATGATGTCAATATTGTAACCAGAACAGGTTGGTATCCATGGACAGACGATTGGAATACCATGACCAATCCATACCGTACTATAGGTAGTACTCGCCAATGGGCATATCCAACGCCATTGTTATCCGATATAGAATTTGATATTGATGGTTCTATGGTTTTAGGTTTCTTGGATAGATCTGCAATTTTGGCAGGTGCGGAAAACTATGGTCCAACAGGTACGCAATCCTATTCAGGCTTGGCTTGTGGCGATATTTTGAAAGCCTATTATTCAAATGGCACGTATATCCTAGAAAATGCTGCCAAAGCAGGACCTTCCACAGGTGCAAGCCCGAGCAATAACCAAGGACCCGGATTTGGCGAATTTTATGACGATAATTTTATTTTTACCTACAATGGTGGTGCGCCTAGTTTAGACCATTCCGAAATTGCTTATGGGGCATTGGCATTGCGCCCTGGTTCTAATGAGGTCGTTTCAACTGTATTTGACCCGCTTGGTTTTGAAATTCCAGCAGGTTTTTGGCCCAATCCTTTCAGTGTAGGCGGTATCATACACTCCAATAATACCACAGGTGTAAGAAATAGTGGCTATGGTATCTATCAAGGTCAAATGGCAGAAGGTCTTTTTGGTAAATCAGTTGGCTTAGGCGATATAGAATTGGCTTGTAATACACCAACCTATCTCGAAGTTGGTAATTATGTGTGGCTTGATGTGGACAAAGATGGCGTACAAGATGCTTGTGAAAAATCCTTATCAGGTGTGAATGTAAGCCTTTACAAAGGGGCAACAAAAATTGCAAGCACAATAACTGGCACAAACGGAGAATATTATTTTTCTTCAAAATCAAAAATAGGAACAGGTACTTGGGACGGCACGGGTGTTGATACGACACTTTTGGCAGCTACGGCTTACAAATTAGTGTTTGGAGAAACGCAAATGTCGGGTACAAACTTAAACATAGCAGGTTTAGGACAATTTACAGTCACTACAAAAGATGCAACTACGAACACTGGAAATGACCAAAATGACAGCGATGCAGACCTTGTAAGTGGTGTATTTTGTATCAATCTGATGACGGGTGCAATAGGTTCTGTCAATCATACGCTTGATGCTGGTTTTTATTGCACCAATCCAAATCTTGCGGCAACGATTACAAATACTCCTGCAACTTGTACAGGCACAACCGCTAACAATAATGGGAAAATAACCTTAACGGCTATCAATTCCACCTATACAAAATACCGCATCAAAACAGGTACAAGTACATGGACAGGAGATACTACTTTTGCAACAGCGACAACGATTGCGCTTCCAGTAGATTTGCAAACGGCTATTCCAAATGCTGGCGAAACCTACAAAGTTCGTTTTTATAGTGGCGAATGTTGTTACAAAGATACTACGATAACAGTAGGAATAGTAAATTGTGCTTGTACGCAACCAACGGCAGGTACAAATACACCAACAGAAGGAACTTGTACTGGCACAACGCCAAACAACGATGCAAAAATAGATTTTACAGGTATTACCAATGCCGATAAAGCAGGTATTGTGGAAGGTGCAACTTATACGGGAACGGATTACGCAAGTACGACTGGTGTAGTAACGGCAGGAGCAACAAGTTTTACAAGTTTAAAACACAATACACAATATACAGTTCGTATATTCAACGCTGCGAATGATTGTTTTATAGATGTGACAATTACAACACCTGCAAAAACGTGTTTAATTCCTTGTACACCACCAACGGCAGGCACAAACACCCCTGCCGCAGGTACTTGTACAGGCACAACGCCTAACAACGACGCAAAAATAGACTTTACAGGTATTACAAATGCAGATAAAGCAGGTATCGTAGAAGGCGCAACTTATACAGGAACAGATTACGCAAGTACGACAGGCGTAGTAACGGCAGGTGCAATAAGTTTTATAGCATTAAAACACAATACACAATATACAGTTCGTATATTTAATGCTGCGAATGATTGTTTTATAGACTTGACGATTATAACGCCTACAAAAACGTGTGTTATCCCTTGTACACCACCAACCGCAGGTACAAATACCCCAACGGCAGGCACTTGTACAGGTACAACCGCTAACAACGATGCAAAAATAGATTTTACTGGCATCACCAATGCCGACAAAGCAGGTATAGTAGAAGGTGCAACTTATACAGGAACAGATTACGCAAGTACAACAGGCGTAGTAACGGCAGGTGCAATAAGTTTTATAGCATTAAAACACAATACACAATATACAGTTCGTATTTTCAATGCTGCAAATGATTGTTTTATAGACTTGACGATTACTACACCTACAAAAACGTGTGCAATACCTTGTCCGCCAAAAGTTTGTAGCCCTGTAAAGGTGACAAAAATATAAACTTTATTCTTTTGGTAAAAATTGATTTCTTATAATGAAAGTCCTGTCAAGTAACATTGGCGGGGCTTTTTTTTATGCCAATAAATATATTATCTATTCAAAATCAATT
>JAYWHK010000176.1:0-9155 GCA_043777755.1 Saprospiraceae bacterium | reverse complement strand
AAAGTTTGTTATTGTTTGTAATTGTTGTATTGTTTTGGTTTTCAATTAGTTAGAACCATTTCAAACAATAGCAAACATTAAATAACTAAAAAAACAGTGTATTTAGTTGTTAGTTGTTAGTTGAACTTACTCCTTCATTTGGGTAAAAGTCTTGTAATGGTCGCTTGTATAATAGGCTTTATCGGGTGAAGTGATGAGTCGCTCCGCACCACGGTTTCGTCCACGTTCTTTGGGATTTACATCCCATTCTTGGTAACGGATTTTCTTACCCGTTTCTTGTAATGGCAATCGTTTTTCACGGTTTTGAAAATTCCGACCTCCTACATAATCAGGCATTGCTTTGCCATTTGCTCTTATGTATTTGAGAACGGTGTAGGCTTTGGAAGGAACATCTCCATTTTGCGAATTATCGGATTGTTGCGTTGATTTTTCTTTTTTAGAATAATCATTTTGATTCTTGTTGTTTTGCTTTTTTTGACTTTCGGCACACGCCAAAAAAGTGAGTAAAAAAAGAAAAATAGAATAAAACCTTAATTTCATAAAAATAATTTTAATACAAAGGTAGTATTTTTTTTATAAATCGTTGTTAATCAATTTATAAGATGTTGTTAATGAATAATGAATTATAAAAAAAATACTATGAATTATTTATTTTTTTCAAAAAAAAAACACGAAAAAAAGCGACAATTTCATAGAAATTGCCGCTTTGAACCCAGTTTTTTACGCAAAAATTAATCTTGAAGTGTTTTAATTGGGCGTTGGATTAAGAAGTAGTTTTTTAAGAAATAAAATAATTTTTAAGGTTTAAGATGTTTTTTTGGATAAAATATTTTTTGGATAAAGATGTTTTGTCGTTTTTTGAGGAACATTAAAACAACACTACTATAAGAAACTAAATACTTTCAAAATCTGTACCGAATTATTGTTTCATGAATTTTTTGACCTGTGTATTTTTGCCATCAGAAATTTTCATAATATAAATACCAGCTGGATGTTGGTTTAATTGAATCACCGCACGCCCAAAATTATCCGCAACAAAAACTTGTTTTCCTTCAAAAGTAAATACTTCAACTGTCGTAACAGATTGACTATCAATACCTTTCAAGATTTTTACATTTTCAGTTTGGGTTGGTGCTTCAATTTCAGCTTTTAACATTCCTTTACTTACCTGACCATCAAGCGCCTTGTCGCCACCGCCAAGAGCGACCAAGCCTTGTGCGCTTGCTCCATTGACGAATGTTATTTTTTGGGTTACGGTTTTTGCATTGTTACAAGCATCTAAGGCTGTCCAAAAACGCTCTACATTAGAAAATCCATTACAGCCACCAGGCGTTGTTTTTTCATAAAAAGTTACTGAAATATTGTCTTTGAATAAGCCCATCGTGTCAAGTGCATAGACATTCGTAGGGGCAACGGGCAACGTTACGCCACAATCCAATGTCAAATCAGTAGGTGCGTTGTAAATTACTGGCGCAACATCGTCTGTAACATAAAGGTTCTGGCTTACAGAAGCTGTATTTTTGCAATTGTCTGTTGCCAACCAAGTACGCATTAAGTATTTTGTACATTGTCCATTTGCCACTGTTGGAGCAGAACTCATCATTTGTTCGCTGAACGAAATCATTACATTCTTATCGCAATTGTCTGTTGCAGAATTGGAAATTTTCATCAAATTGCCTTGACTAACAGCCACGGAAATGTCCGTAGGCGTACTGACAAATGACGGTTTTAGCTTATCCGCAACGACTACGGTTTGGGTTCTGGTAGAAGTGTTTTTACACTCATCAGTCATTGTCCAAGTGCGTTTAATCGTGTAATTATCAGGACAAGTACCAGGCGTGATGCCTTCTTTGAACGCTAAAACTACATTTTTGCTACAATTGTCGGCCGCTGTTGGTGCAACCGAAATGGTCGGTACCGCTGTACAACTTACCGTTACGTCGGCAGGAACATTTGCCAATGTTGGGAATTTTTTATCCGCAACTGTCACCACTTGTGTTTTCACCAATTTATTGTTACACTTGTCTGTTACCGTAAAAGTACGACTCAATGTATAGTTATTGATACAAATTCCAGCTTTTTTTACCTCATTCATTGTAACCGTCGCTCCTGTAGTACAGTTGTCAGCGATTTTTAAAGAAGTTGCTGTCGCTGCTTTCGGAACGGCTGCACAATCCACTGTTACATTGGTTGGCGCAGTGAAAGTTGGCGCACGTTTGTCTTGTACAACAATGCTTTGATTCAAAATAGCGGTATTTCCAGTAGCATCTTTTGCTGTCCAAGTCCGCTTAATGCTGTAGTTATTAATACAAGTTCCAGCTGTTTTTGTTTCTACAAAAGTAACTGTTGGTGCTTTGTCGCAAGCATCGGCTACAACAGGTTTTGCAACCGAAGGTACAGCAGCACAATCAACGGTCACGTCTTTTATAGAATTGGTAAAATAAGGGCTTGCATTGTCAGCCATTGTGATGCTTTGGGTTTTGCTTGTTACGTTACCACAAGGGTCAGCGGCAGTCCAAGTACGAAGTACTTTTGTGCTTGTACCAACATTCTGCGTTGTTTCTTGAAATTTAACAACGGGATTTGCAGAACAATTGTCTGTCCAAACCAATGTAGGAACAGCAGGAAGCGTACTACATGAAGAAGGCAAGTCCGCAGGAAAATTTGCAACTGTTGGAGCTTTTGTGTCCACGACATAAATCTCTTGCGTCACCTCAAAGTGTTTTTGGCAAGGCGTATAAATGTCCCACATTCTAAAAATGATGTAATTTGCAGAACATTCTTCCTCTGACGAAAACTCATCGAACAAAGCTGATGATTTTGCATTCGGGCAGTTGGTAATAACAATTGGGTCAGCCAATGTAGGAATTGCAGAACACTCTACGGTGATGTCCCTCGGAACAATCAATGTATAGTCTGGTCCTTTGATGGTGTCCATTGGCATTTGTCCTTGTGCGAACAAATAAGATGAAAAAAGGGAGTAGAATAAAAACGTGGTGAGTAGGCGTGCGGAAGTACGAAATCTGGTCATGCGCGTAAATTTTTTTTAAATTAATTTAAGGAAATCTCTTAAATTCAAGTTTTGATGGTACAAATTTACGCCTATTTTATCCTGTAAGCACCTCTAAGGATATTTTAAAAATCTACATTTTGTGACATTCAAAAAAAATATTTTTTTTATTTTTACACAAAAAAGTAAAAATATAAAAGCACTTATATTCACAGAAACATTAACAATTGTTAGTATTGTGTTAATTTTTTTAAGAAAAACCTGTTCTGATTTGCATTTTACACTGTGTTAAATTTTTTTATTTTTTAGAAAAAAGTGATAGCCTTACGTCGTACAATTATTTTTTTTTATTGCTTATAAAAAATTGATTTTCAACAATTTATATTTTTTAATAAAAAAATCAATTGTTACAAAAAATTGAAAAGAAATATTATTTTAAAAATATACTGTCACAATAAGTAGCCATAAGTTAATAAGTCATTCAAAACGTGATAGCTCGAAATTCCTATTCTTTTTCCAAAAATTCCAAATGCGCCGAAGCCATTTTTAATTGTTGGTAAGAATATTTTTCTCCGAAATGTTCTTTTGCAGGAGCGGAAGCTCGTGCATCTGTTCCTTTGTAAAAGTCCATGATTTCTTGAACATTCTCCATTTCCATAAAATCAGTAATTGGCAAGTCGCCCGTACTTATAAACTGTGCGAAATGCCCTTCTATCGTTCCGACGACCATGCCTCTCTCAATGGCAACTTCTTCCACCGTTTTTCCTGATTTGTAAAGGTCAAAAGAAACTTTTTTCGTATCGGTTTTAGGTAATTTTTCAGCTTTTACTTTTTCGGGTTTTGCCGTTTTTGCAAAAGCAAGTTCGTCTATTGGAGTTTTTACAATATTATTTTCTCTACAATATTCTTCTACAATATCAATAATTTCTGCACCAAAATGCTTGATTTTGACTTCGCCAACTCCTTTTATGCGTTTTAGTTCGGCAGTGCTTGTTGGCAAAAGATTCGCCAATTCCATCAATGCTTTTGAAGGCAATACCATATATTCTTCGATTTTCATATTTGCCGCCACATCGTCACGCCATTTTTTCAACATAAAATAAAGATTTGGATGATCCACATCTTTCATCACAAAATTGGAAGGTGCAGCTGGCGTTGATTTTTGTGCTGTTTTGAAATCCAATTCAGCATTTGCTTTTGCCCTTAAATAAGCGACAGCGGAAAATGTTTTTTCACAAGTCGAAAAACAAGAATTTTTGGCAAAAATCTCTTTTTCTAAATTTTCCAACGCATCAAGAATCGCTTTTTTTACCGTTTTATTGTCCGTAATAATGCCAATACTTTGAACACTCGCAAGGTATTTTCCTTTTAATTTTTCTTGAAAATAAACACTTGCTTTTTCAATTCTCGCTTGTAATTGTTCATTTTCTTCAGGTAAAAAAGGTTGTGAAAAATAAGATTCGATTTGTGGCTTGAATTTTTCAGCAATCACAAACACTTCATTTTCAATATTTTGCGCAATATTTTTCATCGCATCAAGCGCAGAAACGTTGATAATCGTATCGTTTTCCAAGAGCTGACGCATAGCATATTCTATGTTGCGTTTCATGGTTTTGAAATCAAACAATTCTCTAATCAAAGATTGTTGGTAGGCAATTTTTGATGCTTGCAAATTATTGTCGTCGGGTGGATTTTTGTCGATGTTTTCAGAATAATTTTTTACAACATAATCCGTTTTGATGCTTGTCGAAGCGATTTTTGAGCGTAAAACAATGCCTTCAAAGGTCTTACAACGACTCAATGCCACATATACTTGCCCATGCGCAAAGGCAGAATTGGCATCAATAATTGCCCGTTCAAAAGTCAAACCTTGGCTTTTATGAATCGTAATCGCCCAAGCTAATTTTAAAGGATATTGGTGAAAAGATCCCAGCTCTTCTTCGTCAATTTCTTTGCTTGTTTCGTTGAGTGCATATTTTACATTTTTCCAATCCACTTGCGAAACTGTAATTTCAAAATCATCTTTTGGACATTTTACAATAATTTCATTATCTGCAATTTTTATAATTTTTCCAATTTTTCCATTATAATACAGTTTATCTCTCGAAATATCATTTTTAACAAACATAACTTGCGCCCCGATTTTGAGTTCAATCGTTTCGTCGGTCGGATAAGAATACGCAGGAAAATCACCTTCAATTTTCGCTTTATAAATATAAGATTTGCTCTTTATCAAAGCCAATTTTTCATTGTTGATTTCTTGCGCAGTGGCATTGTGCGACGATAAAGTAATGTAGGCTTCTCCGTCTTTTGGCTGAAAATTCTCAACGTAACGGCTATTCAATGCGTCCAAAACCTGTGCATCAATGTTGTTATTCCGCACTTTATTCAATAAATCTATGAAAAAAGTATCTGATTGACGGTAAATATGTTTCAATTCAATCGCAACAGGGTCAGTTTTTTGCAAGGCTTGGCTTCCAAAAAAGTAAGCAGTTTCGTAATGCGGGCGCAAGAGATTCCACTCCTCGTCTTTGACAACAGGTGGTAACTGGTGTAAGTCGCCAATCATCAACAATTGAACACCGCCAAAAGGCTGAAAATGGTTGCGGTAACGTCGCAGCACATCGTCAATGCCATCTAATAAATCAGCACGAACCATAGAAATTTCGTCAATGACCAACAAATCCATACTCTGAATCAAGCGGATTTTTTCACGAACAAAACGACGTTGTTGTGTTGTGTTTTGTGGACTGTCTGGCAAAAATGGCCCAAAAGGCAATTGAAAAAAGGAGTGAATCGTGACACCACCAGCATTGATTGCAGCTACGCCCGTTGGTGCAACCACGACGATACGTTTGGAATTTTCTTGCTTGATGCGTTGCAAAAAAGTAGTTTTCCCTGTTCCAGCTTTTCCCGTCAAAAAAATATTTTTGTTGGTGTAAAGCACATAATTCAACGCAAGGTCAAGTTGAGGATTGGAAGTATAAGTCATATTTCTAACAGATGTTTGGAGCAAAGGTAAAATTTTTTTTTGAAAAAAATAAAAATATAATGAACCATCAACAAAAAAGTAATGTGCAAAGAAGCGTGTTAAAATACTAAAAAAATGCTACCTTTGCCTTTCAATAAAAAATATGGAACGTTATTTCAATACATCGGGACCAAATATTCCTTCACAACATTATACTTTGCCACGTACTGAATTGATTAAGGCGGGTATCAAAAAAGTAGAAAATGAACGCTACTTTACGATATGGGCACCTCGTCAAACGGGTAAGAGTACGTACTTTCGCTTATTGGCAGAAGCCTTGAAAGCCATGGATTATATTGTGGTTCATGTGAATGTGGAAGGTAAAATTGATTCTACGGAGGCTTTTTTGTGCGATTATCTTTGTGAAGACGTACTCACTCAGATAAATGTAAACTTGCAATCAGATAATATAAGCGATTTTTTTAGAAAAATCACTCATTTGGACAAGAAAGCTGTTTTTATCATAGATGAAATTGAGCAAGTAAATCCTGAAATATTTAATAAATTTCTGCACACCATTAGAGCTTATTATCATCACAGAAGTACGCACAATCTAAAATCTGTTATCCTTGTCGGTGTTTCAAATATCACAGGCATTGTGCAAGACAACGCAAGCCCATTTAATATCACTGATAATTTTGATATTCCGTATTTTACTGAGGAAGAAGTAGCTGAACTCTACGAACAACACGAAACGGAAAGTGGACAACTTTTTAATACTGATGTCAAAAAACAAGTGTCACACATTACAGCAGGGCAGCCAGGATTGGTTAATGGTTTTGCATTGCGATTGACAGAACAAAATCAACAAAAAACCGTGTTGGATTACAACGATTACTTGGAGGTAGAAGATTGGTATTTGTACAAAGCGATTGATAAAAATATTTCAAACATCATCAATAAAGCAAAAAACGAGCAACGTTTAATTGAGAGTTTGCTTTTTTCAGAAACAGAAAAGCGTTTTGATATTGACAATCAATCGCAGCGTTATTTGCACATCAACGGTTTGATAAAATGGAATAAAAGTGGAAATATTGAGTTTTGGGTACCCTTGTATAAAAAACGTTTGCAAAAATACTTTTATCCCACCATGAATGGAGAAGCAGAAACGATACAAAAAAATTTAGATTTTGACGATTACTATACACCCGAAACGGGTTTGAATATTGATAAAATCATTCGAGATTATCAAAGTTATGCCAAACGAAGAGGTTTTAGGTATTTTATTCAGCACGATGAAAAAGGCGAAGAAAAAGGGTTGCGAGAAGCCGCTTTGGTCTATAGTTTTGAAACTTATATTCAATCTTTTTTACAAGTTGCAGAAGGAAAATCGTATCTCGAAGCACACGTTGCACTCGGTCGGAGCGATTTAATCGTTAATATTCAAAATCAAGAGTTTGTGATAGAAGCAAAGCTTTTTAGTGACTCTACGAAGTTTAAAAAAGGTAAAGGACAATTAGCTTATTACGTGAATAGATTGGGGTTAAAAGAAGGCATTTATTTGGTTTTTGTAGATACTACTGTGACTAATCCGAAAATCGTGGAAAGTGTTGAGTATTTTGAAGGTGTAAAAATTAGCACTTATTTAGTGCGCTATGATATGGAAAAGGATTTTGTTGCACCGAAGAAAAAGAAGAAATAGCAGGAGTTCGGGTTTTACCGAACAAAAAGCCTACACTTAGCAAAAGCCGCTTTCTGAACAATCAGAAAACGGCTTTTTGCTTTTTTACAAAATAAACATCACAAAAAAACTACATTTTTTGAACAACCAATCGTTTTACAATAGGTTTTTCATTTTTAACTATGAATTTTAATAAATAAACACCATTCATGTAATTAGAAATATCAAGTGAAAGTATATTTCCTTGTTGGAACGTCTTGTATTCAATACTTTTTCCCGTCATATCTAATACTTGTAAGTCAAAATCAGTAATATTTTCGTTTAAAAAACGGAAATTAGCCATTGTTGAAGCTGGATTTGGATAAAGCAAAACGTCTGTTGTGATTGTAATTTCCTTCAAATCGTCTTTGTTACCCTGAGGCAATACAACATCATCTTTTTTACTTATTTGCTTAGTTGGTGCAGAAGGCGCAAGATAATTTGCCGTAGCCGTACAGCCATTGGCATCTGTTACCGTTACCATATAAGTAGTTCCTGAACTTAGTCCCGTAGCCGTTTGAGTAGTCTGTCCATTGCTCCATAAGTATTTATAAGGTGCTGTACCGCCCGTAGGAGTTGCGACTGCGCTACTAGAAACGGTAACACTTAATGGCGCAGCAGGTTGTGTCACGGTAATACTCGTAGATTGGGTACAACCATTGGCATCAGTCACCGTATAGTTATGAACACCTGCGCCTACTGTAAATGCTCCTGTACCAGTATAAGGCGCAGTACCACCACTCCCTATTACATTGACCGTTGCCGTACCACCATGACAAGCAACCACTGGTGCTGCAAGTAGCAAAGGCGTAGAAAGGGTCAAAGTATAAGGTCTATTGCTAGTATTATTGTTCGGGTTGGTCAAAACAACGGCTACCGTTTGATTTCCAGCTAAGGTAAAAGAGAACGACCAAGGCGTATTATTAATACTACTATTACCACTGTCCGCAATGTACTCACCTGCAACGGCTACGTTTGCTGGCACAAATGGTGTTTTGTGAACGCTCGCATGAACACCACCTGTAGGTATACTTGAAATTAGTATCATTGTTACACATACTGGCGTAGCAGATGGGTTGGTCATCAAATACAAGTCGTTAATATTATTGCCTGAGTTAGTCCCTGGAAATGCTTTTTGACTGGCACAAGTTGGAAAAATACCATTTCTGGAAAGACGAGATGTTGCTGTAAAATTAGTGCAACCCAAATTCGGTGTTCCTGTTCCCGTAGTAGATACAATAGAAGAAACTGATGAAGATGCGCTTGCACTTGCGACTAATGCTGTTGTCTCTGTCAAAGTAGTCGTATTGCTTGCAGTACAACCATTGGCATCTGTAACAGTTACAACATAAGAACCTGCGCCTAAACCTGTGCGGTTTTGAGTAGTTATGCCACCGCCCCAATTGTATGTGTAAGGACTTGTTCCACCGCTTGGCGTGATGTTGATTGTGCCA
>JAYWHK010000175.1:0-25135 GCA_043777755.1 Saprospiraceae bacterium | reverse complement strand
AATTTTTTATTTTTATAAAAATTATAAAAAAATTATAAAATTTTAGTGTCAAAAAAAATTATGCCTAAAATTTCAAAAACTGGAACATCGAGTCTATACTACTTTATCCATTTCTTAGCTGGGTTTGGAACATTAGCATTTTTTATCTATTTGATTTTTAAAATAATAAAAAATACTGATATCCATACAAAGTTAGGGAGTTTTTTAGTTTTTATTATTTTGAGTAACTTGTCCATAGGTAAATATGCGCTGAGTATTTTTAGTAATAATGTTGCTTCTTATAATTATCAAAACTATGAAGGTAAACACCGTATCCATATTGGTCTAATGGAACATAAATGGCAATCTAAACAGCAGCTATTAGATGATTTTGAAATGCAAAAAAAAGCATATCCAAGACCTGATAATAGCGTCCTCTACCGTACATTTGATTTCAAATGGTGGATGTTTTGGGAATATTATACTTACTACACTACTGATGTGTACGAATTGCCGTTATTGCCTGATGATTGCAAAAAAATGGATTGATGTTATAAGAAAGAAGAAATGTTTGTGTCAAAAAAAGCTCTGTAAGTAACAGTTAGCGATAAAATTATACCAAGTTATTATTTTGCCTGCTACTTAAAAAATTATTACAAAAACAAAAACGCCTAAAACTACTACTCAGTAGTTTAGGCGTTTTTATTTTATCTTAAAAAACCAAATGTTAATTCATTATGCACCATGACAGTTTTTAAACTTCTTACCACTACCACAAGGGCAAGCATCATTTCTACCAATTCTTGGGTCACGAATCACAGGTGCAGATTTTTCACGAGGTTGATTGACACTTTCCGCAGCTTGACGCTGTTGTTGAATAGCTTCCTCTTGGCGATTTTGCTGTAACTTGCGTGGATCAATGCGCTGCTGTTGCGGAGCTTGCTGCATACGTTGTTCTTCTGGTGGAGCTTCTGGTAAAACCAATAAACCCTTGAACAAATACGATGTCACACGCTCATTGATGCGAGCTACCAAACCTTCAAACAAGTTGTACGCTTCGATTTTGTAAATCACCAAAGGATCTTTTTGTTCAAAAGAAGCACCTTGTACAGATTCTTTCAAATCATCCATATTGCGCAAATGTTCTTTCCATTCTTCGTCAATGATGGTCAGCGTAATAGATTGTTCCAAATCACGCAAAATAGAATGACCGTTGGTTTCATAAGCTTTTTTCAAGTCAGCCGAAACAGGCAATGGATGTGTAGAACCATCAGAAAACGGCACTAAAATACGAGAATAACGATGCCCTTCGGTTTCATAAACGTTCTTAATTACAGGAGCTAATTCTTCTGCAATTCGGTTGTTCTTTGCATCATAAACCTGATTGACAACAAATTGGTATTGCCCAATCAAATCTTGTATTTTGGTTGTATCAAATTTTTCCTTTGTTAAATTTTCAACATCAATACCCAATAAAGTAACAGAAGCCAAGCGGAAACTATCAAAATCGCCGTGTTCTTTGTGTGCAGTGACAAGATTGGTTGTCAAAGAACGGAACATTTGGTCTAAGTCAATAGACAAACGCTCTCCGTCAAGTGCATTCTTGCGTTTTGTATAAATGGCGTCACGTTGAATGTTCATAACATCATCATATTCCAATAAACGCTTACGAGAACCAAAGTTATTTTCTTCTACTTTCTTTTGCGCACGTTCAATAGAATTTGTCACCATAGAATGTTGAATCACATCACCTTCTTGGTGTCCCATTTTGTCCATCATTCCAGCGATGCGCTCAGATTGGAACAAACGCATCAAGTTGTCTTCCAAAGAAACAAAGAATTGAGAAGTTCCTGGATCACCTTGACGACCAGAACGACCACGCAACTGACGATCTACACGACGGCTATCATGGCGTTCTGTACCAATAATTGCCAAACCACCTGCTGCTTTTGACTCAGGGGTTAGCTTAATATCCGTACCACGACCAGCCATGTTGGTTGCTATCGTTACTTTTCCTGGCAAACCAGCTTCCGCTACAATTTCAGCTTCTCGCTGATGCTGCTTTGCGTTCAAAACATTGTGAGAAATGTTGCGTTGTTGTAGAATTCTACTTAATTTTTCAGAAATATCAACGGTTGTTGTACCAACCAATACTGGGCGACCAGCAGCGACCAATTCATTGATTTCATCAATAACAGCATTGTATTTTTCACGATTTGTTTTATAAACAAAGTCTTCCTTGTCTGTACGAGAGATTGGGCGATTCGTAGGCACAACGCTTACGTCTAACTTATAAATATCCCAAAGTTCTTTTGCTTCTGTTTCGGCAGTACCTGTCATACCACACAATTTGTGGTACATACGGAAATAGTTTTGAAGGGTAATCGTTGCATAAGTTTGGGTAATTTCACCAACTTTTACGTTTTCTTTTGCCTCTAATGCTTGGTGTAAACCGTCAGAATAACGGCGACCTTCCATGATACGACCCGTTTGTTCATCAACGATTTTCACTTCACCTTCTTCTGTAACGATGTATTCTTCATTTTTTTCAAACATACTGTATGCCTTCAACAATTGATTGACCGCATGAATACGTTTTGATTTTACAGCAAAATCTTGTGACAAACGCTCTTTTGCAACGATTTTATCTTCACGATTGAGTTCTTCGTTTTTATCTATTTCGACTAATTTTTCTCCCAGACTTGGAATAGAGAAAAAATCATCGTCATTTTGACCTTTTGCCAAAAACTCAGCACCACGCTTAGTTAATTGTACATCACGATTTTTTTCTTCAATGGTAAAAAGCAAAGGCTCGTCCACCAATCTCATTCGTTTGCTTTGTTCTTGCATATAAAAGTCTTCTGTCTTTTGCAAGAGAACTTTCACACCTTCCTCACTCAAATACTTAATCAAAGCACGGTTCTTAGGCATTGCACGATGCGCACGCAAAAGAGCCATACCAGATTCACCTTCTTCAACACCAATTGCACCTTCATTGAATAATTTTTTCGCAGAAGCCAAATAAGTAGTTGCCAAACGTTGCTGCTCATCTATCAATTTTTTGATGGCAGGATTCAACTCTACATAGTCTTGGTCTTCAGTATTTTGACTTACAGGACCACTGATAATCAAAGGTGTACGAGCATCATCAATCAAAACACTATCCGCTTCGTCCACCATTGCATAATGGTATTTTCCTTGAACTCTCTCTGACGATTCTCGAACCATGTTGTCACGCAAATAATCAAAACCAAATTCATTGTTTGTTCCATATACAATGTCACTGCGATAAGCAGCATGACGTTCTTCGGAATGTGGGCGGTATTTGTCAATACAATCTACAGTCAAAAGCAAAAATTCAAACAAAGGGCCATTCCATTCTTGGTCACGTTTTGCCAAATAATCATTGACCGTAATGACGTGAACCCCTTGACCAGAAAGTCCGTTTAAGTAAGAAGGTAAAGTCGAAACAAGCGTTTTACCTTCACCTGTTGCCATTTCAGCGATTTTACCAGAGTGTAAAACCATTCCACCAATCAACTGAACATCGTAGTGAATCATGTTCCAAGTGATACGGTTTCCAGCTGCGAGCCAGTTGTTTTTCCATACAGCTTTATCGCCTTCTACATTGACATAATCACGCATTTTTGCAGCAAGATTACGGTCATGTTCTGTTGCGGTTACTTCAAGTGTTTCGTTTTCTGTCAAACGACGAGCTGTTTCTTTCACAACTGCAAACGCCTCAGGCAATATTTTTTGCAAAATATCTTCCAATGCTTTGTCACGTTCTTTTGCTAATTTATCAATTTGCTTGAAAAAACCATCTTTTTGAGCAATGTCTTCAGTAGAAAGCGCATCTTCACGAAGTTTTGCCAATTCGCTATCTATATCAGCTAAATAATCTTTGATTTGCGCACGAAATTCGTTGGTACGATTTCGGAGTTGGTCATTTGAAAGCCCTTGAAGACGCTCAAATTCTACTTTTATTTTGGCAATTGCAGGAGAAAACTCTTTGAGTTCTCGCTCACTTCTTGTACCAAATACTTTTTTTAGAAAATTAAACATTTATAAAAATTTAGGAATTTGATTGAAAAAATCAAATTCAGTTAATTTACAAAATATACACAACAGATATTGGTTATTAGATATTAAAGATATTGCAAACGCTTGGTGTTCAATGTTTTGCATAAATGCAAAATCCAAAAACCACTTTCCGACGTGTATGAAAAAAAATAGAGATTTATGTAAAAACACGCAAAATTAGCATTAAAACTTATTTTAACACTACTTTAATACACTGTTTTTTAGTTATTTAATGTTTGTTGTTGTTTGAAATGGTTCTAACTAATTGAAAACCAAAACAATACAACAATTACAAATAATAGTAAAATTTTAAAACAATGTAATTAATACGTGGTAAGTTCTTACGAAAAAAGTAAATTAACGAAATGAAGGACTACCTCGAGTGCCTTGCGATTCAGCAAGCCATTCTTGGATTGTATTGTTTGGAAGTGTATTACTGTAGAGTACCTTAGGCTTAATGCAAAGGGCATCAAGTTCTTCTCGAGTGCCTAAAAAGACATTGAAATCAACGTTGCCATCAATGCCGTCTAAGCTACCTTTGTGGCTATACTGCCACATTTTAAATTGTTGTTCATTGACCAATTGTGGTTTTACATTGCCGTATTTAGCAATCCACAAAGGATAAGTGTCAAAATTACCAACTACATAGTTATAATAAAACTTTAGAGAAGTATAGATGATGGGTTTTGTGCCATAACGTTTTTCTACAATATCGAGCCACGTTTGCATACGAGTCACAATCAGTGCTTTATCAACGCCATCGGCATCTTCGGCATCTAACACTGGCGGTAAATCGCCAGGTTCTAATTGTGCAACATCTAAGAAATTTTTGGCTTGTGCAAGTGCATTTACAGTAGGTCTGAAAAAATGGTAAGCACCACGTTTCATGCCTACTTGCTTGATGGTGTACCAGTTTTGCTTGAATCTACTGTCCGCTAAACTACCACCTTCTGTTGCTTTGACATAAGCAAATTGCATATTCTGCTTTGCCACAGCGTCCCAATCTATGGATTGCTGATACCTTGATATGTCAATCCCTTCAACCGCATAGTCAGTGCGGCGTGGAATATCCTCATTGCAAGAAATAAGGATAATCAAGGACGATATAATCAAAATTTGAATACGCATATAAAACTCTTTGCAAAGATAGTGACAAATTGCTGTTTTTTAATATATTTCCTTCTATTTCACCTATAAAAGGTAAAATTTAAGTTATTTTTATACCAACGTTCTATTTTTAAGTATTTATTAATGTTTAATTTATGACAAAATGTCATATTTTGAAATAGAAATTTCTTTTTTTATTTTCAAAACAACGAAATACTTTGCCAATACGTTGTTCTAAAAACTCGTTTCGTTCAAAAACAATGTATTGATTTTCTATTTTTTTTGGTTTTTTTACTAAAAATTATCCATATTTCATTTTTTACTATATCTTCGCAAATATTATAATTTTACCAATCCTTAACTTATGCAGCAAAGAATACAAAGCGATAAATTTTTTACGAATGAAAATGAAAATACATTAATCAACAAGATTGAAGGTGTATTTGCGCATAAACAAATACATTATTTTGATGCTTTGGTGGGTTATTTTCGAGCGTCGGGTTATTTTCGTATTCGACCTTTTGTAGAAAAAGTAGAAGAAATACGTATTTTGGTGGGTATTAATGTGGATAAATTGATTGCGCAAGCAAGCGCACAAGGTTTGCTCTTTGACCCTAACGCCGAAAAATCATTAGAAGATTTTTATAAGGAAACTAAAAAAAATATTCAAAATGCGGTTTATGATAAGGACGTTGAAGCAGGCATGATACAATTGATTGATGATATTATTTCTAAAAAGGTCATTCTACGAGTACATCCAAAGCAAAATATCCATGCTAAAATTTATATTTTTAGAGAAAAAGTAAAACACGCTCATGGCTACGGTTCTGTCATAACGGGTTCGAGTAATTTAACGGATGCGGGACTTTCTAAAAATTTTGAGTTCAATGTAGAACTTAGGGATAATGTGGAAATTGATTATGCTGTACAAACTTTTGAAGACCTCTGGAAAGAAAGTGTTGAAATCACAGATGATTTTGTTGATAAACTAAAACGGGAAACCTTCCTAAATGATAGCTTTACACCCTATGAAGTCTATTTGAAATTTTTACAAGAATACTTTAAGTCAAGTATCAATTTTGACCCGAGTTCCTATCAAGATTTACCAAAAGGCTTTAAAAAATTGACCTATCAGATTGATGCCGTACATGATGGTTTTAGCAAAATGATGAAACACAATGGGTTTTTCTTAGCCGATGTTGTCGGTTTGGGAAAAACGGTCGTTGGTACGCTCATTGCTAAAAAATATTTCAATTACAATAGTTTTAAATATGGTCACATCAATCGTACTCTAATTATTGCACCGCCCGCACTCAAAGAAAACTGGGAAGAAACCTTGGATATTTTTGGTTTTCAAAATTATACGATTGTGACAAGTGGTAGTTTGCACAAGGTAAATAACCCTGAAAAGTATGATTTGGTTATTATAGATGAAGCACATAAATACCGTTCTGATGCTTCGGAAATGTACCGTGCCTTGCAAAATATTACAAAAACGCCTACTCGTATTAAATCAGAAAATGAAGCTGGACAAGAGGTATATATAGCAAAAAAAGTAATCCTAATTTCGGCTACGCCACTCAACAATACGCCTTCGGACATTGCCAATTTGATTTATGTTTTTAAAGATGCCAAAGACGCTCCGACCTTGGAAATCAGCAACTTACAGCATTTTTTCAGAAAACACATTGATAGATTTAATAAAACCAAACAAGATAAAACTCTTAGTAAAGAAGAAGTAACAGCAACGGTAAAAGAAATATACGAAAGCATCAGAACCAAAGTGATTGAGCCTTTGACCGTAAGAAGAACCCGACGAGATTTGAAAGAAAATGAGCCTTATCGGATAGATTTAGAAGCTCAAAATATTCGTTTTCCTGATGTGAAAGTGCCTAAAAAAATTTACTATGAATTAGATGCTACCTTGGATTTTTTATATGATGAAACCATTAAAAAATTAAGCCACCCAACGCATGGATTGACTTTTAATCGCTACCAAGCGATTAGCTTTCTAACGCCTACGAAAAAAAGCAAGTACCGCAATGCGGATTTGATTTCTTCGCAGTTGGCAAAAATCATGAAAACGCTGTTAATCAAGCGTTTAGATAGTAGTTTTTATGCTTTTAAGCAATCTTTAAAACGTTTTTTGGCTGCTACTAAAAATATGGTTACGATGTTTGAAAACAACCGTATTTACATTGCCCCAAATATAGATGTTAATACTTATATGGCAGAAGGGCGTGAAGAAGAATTAATCGAACTCCTCAGCGAGTTGGCTTTGACAGACCCTACCATAGAAGTATGTTCAAAAGACGATTTTACAGAAGGATTTGAAGATGGTTTAGTGAAAGATAAAGCAATTTTAGAAGAATTGGTAGAGGCTTGGGATATGGTAGAACAAGACCCTAAATTGGAAATTTTTGTTGAATATCTGAATGAAAAAATCTTAGATAGAACGATTAATCTTGAAGGTAAATTGGTTATTTTTTCGGAAAGTAAAGAAACGACCGATTATTTATTCAATGCTTTGAAAGAAAAAGGTTTTGAAAAAATGATGTGTGTAGATAGCAGCAACCGAAAGGATAAAATGCCTACGGTACGTGCCAATTTTGACGCTAATTTTCCGTTAGAAAATAGAAAATACGATTTTGATATTATCATAACGACAGAAGTTTTAGCGGAAGGCGTTAATTTGCACCGCAGCAATGTGATTGTCAATTATGATACACCTTGGAACGCTACTCGATTGATGCAACGCATCGGTCGTGTCAATCGTATTGGTTCGGTGGCAAAAGAAGTGCACGTTTTTAATTTTTTCCCTACCGCAAAAGTGGATAAAGACATTGATTTGGAGAAAAAAGCATTGATGAAATTGACCGCTTTTCATATTGCATTAGGCGAAGACAGTCAAATTTTTTCTGCCGACGAACCCGAACCGAATACTTTTGGCATTTTTGACAAAGATGTAGATGAAGAAAAAGATGAAAAATTAAGTTACCTTTTTGAAATCCGAAAAATAAAAGAGGAACAACCCGAACTATTCAAAAAAATAAAAAATATGCCGCTTCGGGCAAGAGTAGGTCGAAAAAGCAAAGTACTAAAAGGTGGTACAGTCGCTTTTGTGCGCAACGAACACCGTGATGCTTTTTTCTTAGTCAGAGAAGATAATTCTATTGAAGAACTTACTTTTATGGAAACTGTAAAAGAATTTGAAGCCAAACCAACAGAAAAAGGTATTTCTTTGCATGAAAATCATCATAAACACGTGAAAAAAGCAACTGAATTATTTGCCGAAAAATTAGAAGAACTCAAAGGGAAAGAACACAAAGTAGATAATAAAATAGGTCCAAATGAGCAAAAAGCAATTGATATTTTAAACGGTTTAAAACTTGCTTCTGATAAAGAACGTGAATTGATAGATAAGGCAATAAAAGCAATTGGTAAGGCAAAATTTCAGCATTTGCAGCGAGATATTGTGAAATTCAATAGAAATCTCAAAAAAGCACCAATGAAGCCCGTTGCTCAATTAGAAGCATTGATACAGATACTCAAAAGTTTTCCTTTGGATAAATTGGAAGAAAGTGATTTGCTGCAAGTCACAGTCAATCCTTCTATTTTAGCACAGTTTTTAAACCCTGATATTATTATTTCTGAAAGTTTTAGTTTGTAAATATGGAAAAAAATATGTTAAAAGCCGAAAGCTTATTTGATAAAATTGCAGATATTATCGTTTCTGCAAGACAAAATGTAATTGCTGCTGTCAATCTAACGATGGTGCATACTTATTTTGAAATAGGTAGAATGATTGTAGAAGAAGAGCAGCAAGGCAAAGAACGTGCCGCTTATGGCAAGCACGTTCTTAAAGATATTTCTACTAAACTAACCGATAAGTTTGGTAAAGGATTTTCGGTGGAAAATCTTGATAGGATGCGCTACTTCTACAAAACTTATGCACCTGAAATTTCGTCAAATCGTTTGACGAAATTCACTTTGTCTTGGTCGCATTATCTTTTTTTGATGCGTATTGATAATATTGATGCTCGACATTTTTACGAAATAGAGGCTGCTGATAATCATTGGAAATTACTCGAACTCAAACGACAATTCAATAGTGCATTGTATGAGCGTTTGGCTCTTAGCCGAGATAAAAAAGCGATAAAAGCACTTGCTACAAAAGGGCAAATTATAGAAACACCGCAAGACGTTATCAAAGACCCTTATATTTTAGAATTTTTAGGCATAGAAGACAAAGCAAAATATTCCGAAAAAGAATTAGAAACTCGTATCATTGACCAATTGCAATATTTTCTTTTGGAACTCGGCAAAGGCTTTACTTTCGTAGGAAGGCAAGTTCGTTTCACTTTTGACGAAAAGCACTTTAAAGTAGATTTGGTTTTTTACAATCGCCTATTACGCTGTTTTGTGGTTATTGATTTGAAATTAGGTGAACTCGAACATCAGGATTTAGGACAAATGCAGATGTATGTAAATTACTATGACCGTCATGTAAAATTGGAAGAAGAAAATCCTACGATTGGGATTTTACTTTGTCAGAAAAAAAGTAATGCAATTGTTGAATTGACTTTGCCACACGATGCCAATATTTATGCTTCGGCGTATAGTCTTTATTTGCCTGATAAAAAACTGTTGCAAGAAAAACTATTAGAATGGACAAATGAATTGGAAGGAAACCAACTATAAAACGATTGACACATCTTTCCTCGCAATGCCTGGAAAATTCAAATTCTCGTACCATTAGTACGAGAAATTAGTTGGTCTAAACATCTTGTCATTTATCAAAATGCAAGTACAATCAAGAACATTGGTTTTATAAAATCTTTCCTTCAATTAGTCAGACGGCATCTGACCAATTTGTACTGCCTGATTTGATTACTTCTAAAATTTTTAAACAAAATGAATTTCAAATACAACGATATAAAATCATTACTCAAAAAGACCTACACGCCGAACAGCAACGAGTGGCGAGAACTCTTGCGTACCATGTTCAAACGTGTAGAATTGTTTGAACGACCAACACAACTCTTTGAAAATCAAGACAATGTACTACGTGGCGGACAATTTGGTATCATCAAGTTGGAGGACGGAAAAAACATTGCACTCTTTGAGGTAGAAGTAGCGGATAGTGTCCGAATTGCCAAAAACAGAGTGGCGTTGCGAGAGATTGCCGTCAATTATATTGACCAAAATATTGTGCATGGCGCATTGGTTTTTTATTTCAATAAAAATCAAGAAAGTTATCGCTTGTCATTTATGGCTCGGCAGAGCGAACTGACCGACGAAGGCGTAGTCACTACCCAAACACAGCCCAAACGCTTCACGTATTTGCTCGGTAGCAATGAGCCGTGTAGCACCGCAGCCAAGCGTATCGAAAAACTTATTGCGGACAATATCAATGGTTTTATCAGTATCAAAACCGTTATTGATGCGTTTTCAGTCGAAAAACTTTCAAAGGATTTTTTCAAAGAATACAAAGAAATCCATTACAACAAGTTTATTATTTTTCTCACAGGCGAAGACCATAAAGGCAAGACAATCAATGAGTTAGAAAATAATTATTTAGAAAATATTTTTAAAAACAATAAAAAAGATGCAAGAGAATTTGTCAAAAAATTGCTCGGACGCATCATTTTTATGTATTTCGTACAGAAAAAAGGTTGGCTCGGAAGCCCCACAGTCCCCTCCTCCTTTGGAGGAAGTCGGGAGGAGGCTTGGAAAGACGGAAACCTTCAATTTATGAATGATTTTTTTGAAAAATGTAGCGACAAAAACCATTTTCATAGTCGTTTCCTAAGTCGCCTTTTCCATGAAGCACTCAACACAGACCGCCGTGCCGACAACGATTATTTTGAATTGACCGATAGTCGTGTGCCGTTCCTCAATGGCGGACTTTTTGAAGAAGAACGCAAATATCCCGAAGCCAAAACGATTGATTTTCCAAGCGATTTTTTCAAAGATTTATTGGCGTTTTTTAATCAATACAACTTCACGATTGACGAAAATAGTCCCGAAGAGCAAGAGGTCGGTATTGACCCCGAAATGCTCGGGCATATCTTCGAGAACCTACTCGAAGACAACAAAGACAAAGGCGCATTTTATACGCCAAAAGAAATCGTGCATTATATGTGTCAAGAAAGTTTGATACAGTACCTAAACGTCGGCGAGGTTTTGAACCTCGCCGACGTTACACTCGCCGACGTTCAAACGCTCATTCGAGATAAAACCGTTTCTGTCAATCTCCAAAACAAACACAATGCGCTGAAAATCAATACGTTACTCAAAAATGTAAAAATTTGTGACCCTGCTATTGGCTCGGGTGCATTTCCGATAGGATTGTTGCAAGAGATATTTAAAGCGCAACAATTGCTCTATCCGTTTGCTGAACCCAACAAAAGTTTTGACCCTGCAAAAGTCAAAAAAGACATTATCCAAAATGCGATTTATGGCGTAGATTTGGACGGTGGCGCAGTCGAAATCGCAAGGCTTCGCTTTTGGTTGGCATTGGTCGTTGATGAAAATGTGCCGCAACCGCTACCCAATTTGGATTATAAAATTATGCAAGGCAATAGTTTGTTGGAGCAGTATGCAGGCATTGATTTGAAGTTTGAAAAGGTACAATACCAAATCAAAACCTATGAGCCGCCTACAAAACAAACTGACCTTTTTGGTACGATACTTAATCCACAAATTACCTTTACGGAGTTTTTACAGACCAACGAAGACAGCGAAGAATTTGATATTTCGGAACTTGAACACACGTTTTTTTACAGCGATAATCCCGAAGAAAAACGCCAAATTCGTCAAAAATTAGAAACGTTTGAGCGCAATTTTATTCAAAAACGCTTGGATATTGCCTTAGAAAAAATCGAATTGCGCTTGGCAAAAGCAGCCCGAGATAAGGAACAATTTGAAAAAGATTATGCGGATAAAGCGAATAAAGTTACCGACACCTCAAAGGTGTCGGTAACTTACGCTTCCAAAATCGCAAAACTAGAAAAAGTCTTAGCGCAAGCCGAAGCCGAAAAAACCACTAACCGCCAAGCACTCAGCGATATTCAAAACATGGAAAGCGACCAAAAACCTTACTTCCTTTGGCATCTTTATTTTAAAAATGTCTTTGATGAAAAAGGTGGCTTTGATATTGTGATTGGTAATCCGCCGTATGTGCAGTTGCAGAAAATGAAAAATTCTGAGATTTATGAAAACTCAAAATTTGAAACATACTCTAAATCAGGTGATATTTATTGCTTATTTTATGAAAAAGGTTTCAGTATTCTCTCAAATAAAGGAATTTTGTGCTATATTACTTCAAATTCTTGGCTAAAAACAAAATATGGAGAATTGCTAAGAACTTATTTTAGTAATAAAAGCAATCCTAAAATATTAATAAACTTTGAAAATACACAAATTTTTAATTCAGCAACAGTAGAAGTAAATATTCTTTTATCTGAAAATAATAACCATTTCAAAGAATTAGAAGTAACAAATATTGGTACAGATTTTAAAAATATTCAAATAAATAATTACATCGAAAAAAATAAGATTTTTATTACAAGTTTAGATAATAATGGTTGGGTTTTTGGGGATAAATCATCTATCGAAATCAAGAAATTAATGGAGAATAATGGCATTCCTTTAAAAAACTTTGATATTGATATTTATATTGGTATTTTAAATGGTTTCAATGATGCTTACATAATTAATTCTGAGGTAAGAACTAAAATCATTGGAAGAAATAATAAATCAAATGAGATAATCAAACCAATTTTAAGAGGTAAAGATTTAAAAAGATATACGTATAATTGGTCTGATACTTGGTTAATTAATACACATAACGGAATAAAAAAACAATCACTAAGTAGAGTTAATGTTGAACAGGATTTTATTGATATTTATGAACATCTTCTTCCTTACAAAGAACAACTTGAAATTAGACAAAATAAAGGAGAGCATTGGACAAATTTAAGAAACTGTGGTTATTTTTTAGAATTTGATAAACCAAAAATCATTTGGGGCGAACTTTCAGATAGTCCAAAATTCGTATATGATGAAAGCGGATTTTATGCAGAAGCCACCTTATTTGCAATGATAGGTAACAATCTTAAGTATTTACTTGGTATTTTAAATTCAAAAATAGCATTATGGTATTTTAATCAGATTACAACAACTTCTGGTGTGGGAACGAGTAGGTGGAAGAAATATAAAATAGAACAAATTCCCATACCCGAAGTACCCGAAAGCGAACACATTTTCATACAACTTGTTGATTATCAATTGTTTTTACATAATAAAAATAAAAACCAACATTTAGAAAATGCAAAAACCATCGCCGCCTATTTCGATGACATCATCAACGGCTGCGTATTTGAGTTGTATTTTAAAGACCACGTTACGGAGCGAGGCATTACGATTATAGATGATGTGAGGAAGGTCGTCGAAAGCATAAACGCTGGCAGCGTTGAAACGGAAACCGAAACGGATGCCGAAATTGCCAATCGCATCTACGCCACCTACACGCAACTACGCAACAGCCCTGCGCACGAAAAGATGCAGTTATTCGCAGTGCGTAGTCCTGATGTGTTGTTGCCGATATTGAGGAGTTAGGAAGGGGGAAGTTTTTTATTTTTGATAAAATATTGATAAAAAAAACTCTAATCCTGTTTAATTTTAGTATATTTTACTCAATCAAGGCACGGTGTACGGTACATAATTGACACAAAAAAAGCGCAAAATATTGAAAATCAATACTTTGCGCTTATATTCTGTTGTCCGACAAGGATTCGAACCTCAACAGACAGAACCAAAAACTGTAGTGCTACCGTTACACCATCGGACAATGATAATTGTGCTTTTTCTTTAAAAGCGATGCAAAGGTACAACTGTTTTTTATTTTATGCAATAGTTAGAGCTTATTTTTTTTATTTTTTTTGGAAAAAATGTAAAAAATTATTGTAAAAAAAGTATAAAATACTGAGTTTCAGTATTTTATACTTTTGAAAGATTCAACTATTTATTTTTAAAAACCACTTCTCCATTGGAAATCGTATAAAGAATTTTGGCGTTTTTTATTTTTTCAAAACCATCTTTCATTAAATCAGCATCTAAAATAACCAAATCAGCAACTTTGCCCATTTCAATGCTTCCTTTTTGATTTTCTTCAAATTGGGCTTTTGCAGCCCAAATGGTCATACCTCGAATCGCTTCTTCACGAGATAGTGCATTTTCTATTTGAAAACCATTTTCAGGAAAAGCATTGGCATCTTGACGAAATACAGCCGCTGTAAATGTTTTTATAGGTTGAATGTCTTCAACGGGAAAATCTGTCCCTAAGGGAATCCAGCCATTTTCTTTTAGCAATTGCTTGTTGGCGTAAGCAGTTTTTAAACGTTTTTCGCCCAATCGTTTTCCTGCCCAGTACATATCCGAAGTGGCATGGGTAGGTTGTACGCTTGGAACAATGTTGTACACTCCAAAAAACTTAAAATCTTCTGGATCAATGACTTGTGCGTGTTCAATACGCCAACGGAGGTCGTTTTTACCGACTAATACTTTGGCATAAGTCCTCAAAATGGTAAAGTTAGCGGAATCTCCGATGGCGTGTGTACACATTTGTAAATTGTTTTTTTTCATCAAAACAGCCAGCGAATCAAAATAGGTTGGATTTTTCAACATAAAACCATTCCAGCCAGCACGGTCTTCATAATCGTGTTGTAAGCAAGCTCCACGAGAACCCAATGCGCCATCGCCATAAAATTTAAAACCTTTAACAGTCAATCTATCTGTTGAAATAATGCCACGACGAGTGAAAAAGCTAAAATTTTTCGGCGCATCACTCAGCATCACATACATTCTCATTTTCAAACGGTTGCCAATGTGCATTTTTTCGATGGCTTCTACAATCGGATAATCCAAACCGCAGTCAGAAACTGAAGTCAAGCCCGCTTCGAAACAATTTTTTTCAGCGGCTAAAAAAGCCTTTTCAATTTCTTTATCGTTTGGTGCAGGAATCACCTCGCTGACCAAATCACAAGCATTATCAATCAGAATTCCTGTTAATTCGCCATTTTGTGTTTCGACTGTTCCTCCTACAAGCGTTTTTCCAGCTTTTACATTGGCTTCTTTGAGTGCTTTTTCGTTGCAAATTGCAGCATGACCGTCTATTCGAGAAAGGTAAATAAATTTTTTAGGAAACAACTTGTCCAATTCAGCTTTGTTTGGGTATTGTTTGTTTTCCCAATCGTTTTGATCCCAACCTCTGCCTGTTACCCATTTTATTTTAGGATTTGTTTTGACAAAGTTTTTGATGCGCTCCAAACACTCTTCCCAGCTTTTTGTTCCAACCAAATTAACGGCATTTAAGCCCAATCCATAGCCATAAAAGTGCGAATGTGCATCAATAAATCCTGGATAAACGAATGAACCTTTGGCATCAATTTGTTTTTTTGTCTTATAATTTTTTTTCAACTCGTTGCTTGTACCAGTCGTTACGATTTTCCCGTTGTTGATAACTACCGCTTCTTTTGAACTAAACTGGTTGTCCACAGTATAAATATTGGCATTAAAAATTAACAAATCTGCATTTTTTTGCTGTGCAAAAAGTGTTGTTAAGCAAAAAGAAAAGAGCGTAAAAAAGTAGTTTTTTTTCATAAATTTTATTTTTAATAATTGATTATCAAGCAATACCAAGATTGGTTTTGAAAATTTTGACGGCAATAGCAATAAGGATTACACCGAAAAATTTTCTCACGACCAACAATCCTGCTTTTCCTAAAATGCGCTCAATCCAATTGAGTGATTTTAAGGTAATGAAAATTACCGCTAAATTGATGATAATACCAATAAGGATGTTTTCTGTCGAAAAATTAGGTTTGAGTGACATTAGCGTTGTCAGTGTTCCTGAGCCAGCTATCAATGGAAAAGCAACAGGAACGATGCTTCCCGCAGAGGTGTTTGGGTCTTCTTTGAAAAATTCCACACCAAGCACCATTTCTAAACCTACTAAAAATATCACGATAGAACCTGCTACGGCAAACGAGCGTATATCAACACCCAGAAAACCTAAAAAAGATTCTCCTATGAATAGGAATAAAATCATTAGGAAACCTGATGCCAAGGTGGCTTTTCCAACTTCGATTTCACCCAATCGTTCTTTGAGTCCTATCAAAATTGGTACTGCGCCGAGTATATCTATCACAGCAAAAAGGGTAAAACTTACCGTTAATATTTGGTCTATGTTGAATGTCATTTTTTAAAAGGTTATAAATAAAGGGTGTCGAAAGACACCCTTTATTTAATTGTTAAAATTACATTTTAATTAATTTTTTAGTAGCATTTCCAACTTTTAGAATATACGTTCCATTTGGTGCGTTGTCTAAACTGATGTTGTTTTTACCAATAGAAAGGCGTTGTTCAGCAACTTTTTTGCCTAAAAGGTCAAAAATTTCTACATTTTTATTCTCCAAAAGCTCATTTGCTTCAATGGTAAATGCTTCATCAAATGGATTTGGATAGATTTTTACTTCGTCCAAAATATTATCGTTAGTTCCTACATTGAGCTTACGAACACCGTTGGAAAACCACATTGGAAAACGAGTATTGTCTTTTATAATTTTAAAAGTACCTGCTTTGGGCGAAATTTTATCTGTATTTAAATCAATGGTTGCCATATAATTTCCAAGGAAATCTTCGTCTTCAAAAATAATTTTATCGTCTTTTCGAGAAAAAACAGGGAAACCATAATCAACCCCTTTGTATTCATGTATTTTTCCAATTTTTCCAGTTTGAAGATTTACAGATTCAATATAAGATTTTTTTTCGTATTCATCTACATAATCAAAAGTAATGATGTGTGGCGAATTTTTAGAGAATTGTGGATTTCCAACGCTTGTTTGCTCTGGTAAATCGCTGAATAACTTTTCAATTTTGCCATCACCAAAATTCTTCGCTTTGTTATCGTACACACGAAGGAATCCAATATCCCAGTATTCAATATTACCAGAAGTTCCTTTTACACTACTGAAAGCATCATACATAAGATACTCGCCCGTAATGTCAAATTCAAGTGCATCAGAGAACTGAACATCGCCCGTAGAAACACCTTGTGTATAAGTTGGGTTGTAAAGTGTAAATGTTTTGTCCGTTACAGGGTTTTTAGAAAAATCATAAACCGTTATTTTGTTGTTATCTGGTAAAGTTGTTACTGCCAAAAGATTTCCATTTTTAGAAATGACTACATTTTTGTAAATGGCTTGGTCATCTAATGCTTCTTCGGCGGTTGCAGTTCCTTTTGTCCAATCGAAAGCTATTAAATAAGGTTTTTTATTGGCAATATACACCATTTCGCCACCATTATCCGTTATGCTTGTACGAGAACTAACATTTGAATTACTCACTTTGATAGAGGTGTTTTTTGCAACATCTAAGATATTTATCCCTAAGTAATCATTATTATTGTAAGCGACAAAATCAGTACCTGGATTTACGCCAACATTTGTTTGGTAATTATCGCCTGTTGTACTTCCGCCACCGCCAATACCTACGGCATCAAAAGCAGCTTTTGCTTGCGTAACCTCTGCACTATTTGCACCATGAATGTCCGTTGCCGCTTGGATAACACCAGCACGAAGGTCAATGAATTTAGATGATTTTACCAAATATTTTGTCAAAGCGGTGTAGAAAACTTTTTCTGCTTTTTCCTTAGTGGTTGCTGTTGCAAATTTATAAAAAACAAAGTTAGGAATACCACTGTTGATGTGAACGCCGCCATTGTCTTGTGAGCCTTTGTATTGCTCACTTACATTTTTTGGCTGCCAACCTGGATCATTTAAACTTGCGCCACCATTGTTCGGATTTGACAAATCACGAAGCGCACCACTTGGAAATGCTGTTTTTTTGACGACATCTTCGCCTACTTGCCAGTCGTTGCGGTCAATCATTGCGCCAAAAATGTCTGCAAAAGACTCATTCATTGCGCCAGATTCGCCTTGGTATTCCAATCCTGCCGTTTCTTGAATTACACCATGCGACATTTCATGTCCTGCAACGTCAAGTCCACGAGCTAAAGAAAGGAACGCTGAACCTCCGTTGCCATAAAACATGGCATCGCCATTCCAGAAGGCATTTTCCATACTTGCACCATTTTTTTCAGCAATATTTATAAAAGAAATAATTGTACCGCCCTTGCCGTTGATGCTTTCAAGGTTATGTGTTTTTTTGAAATAATCGTACGCAATTCCACCATTATAATGTGCAGAAACAGCCGTTTTATTACTCCAAGTATTGTTTGTAGATTTTACATGATCATAGTTAAACGTGGATTTTTCAGGAGAATTATTAAAAGCATCTAATGTCCAAATCGCTCCAACAGGTTCGTTGGGCATCTTTGATTTTGCAGTACTGAACATGGTGCGCTTGGAATCTATCATGTAATAAGTACTTCCTACAATATGTGTATTTAAAATGCGAGGAACGCCAAAAAGGTCAATAGCATCGTTCACGGTTACAGGTCCATCTACTGGTGGCAATACTTCTTCTACTTCATGGTTGTGAGCGCAAATTTCACCAACAAAATTACAAGTATGGTTGAAAAAATGAATTACTGTACCTGTTTGAGCATCTATGAAATATTCAAAACGCTGTAAAGTATTTGGATGAAGTGTCAAGTGCCAAGCCAAAGCTTCTGCTGTTTTGTTTCTATCTTTGTGATAAATCACCAATTCAGCTTTGTTTTCGCCAGCAAAAGCTAATTTTTGGTGCAGACCATGGGTTGTGATACCTTGTTTTTTCAATTCAATTTCTGCAAAATCTTGTGCAGCACGTTCTGAAATTCCTGGTGTTAGATTTTTTACAGTAGGAGTTGGGTAAAAACGACCATTCATAACATCGAATTGCTGTTTTTTTCCATGTAAAATAATTTCAGCACCATAGACATCTATGTTGTTTATTTTTTGCTGTAAGCGGACGTGTTCAATTCCCAAATCGTCAGTTTCTGTTTTTACGATACGAAATTCATTTGCAGCATTGGTCAAACGCAACTCTGCATTGATAGCGGTCAAATAATCTTGAACACGACGTTCTGTATTTCTGCCTGCATCTGTATTTTTGTCAGCAAAGCCTTTTATCATTATGATGTCGTCGTCTGCATCACGCATAACTTGTAGCGCATCGTTGGTGATACTTGGTTTTTTAGCGACAAGTGGTTTGAAATTTTCAAAACCATTGACAAAAGGCGATGGCGAAGCCAAAGGAACACCTGAGCCAAGTTGTTGTGGTTTTTTGATGTTCAAAGGAACATCATTTGTCGTATTGGTAGCTATTGTTTGGTCTGCAATTCTTCCTTTTTTCAGCGTAGATTGAGCAAACATTGCTACTGAAAAAAGGATAAAAATAGGTATTACTACCCATTTTGTACGCTTTGTTATAAAAGCGTTTTGGCGTGTTAAGTAAGAAACTACTTTTTTCATTGATTAAAAATATTTGATTTGTTTTCTCTCACAGAGAAATGGTTTAAAGTCCTCCCTAAATCCCTCCAAAGGAGGGACTTTCCAACGCAACGTTCAAAATAAAATTGCTATTATTTTTAATTTTGATGACCTCCTTCTACTGGAATCAAATCCAGTAAATCTTTGTGCAGTTGAAAAAGGGAATTTACGGTACTGTCTTTGACATTGAGTTTTGCGCCCCATTGCCAATTGAATTTCAAACTGTCATTTTGAATACCTATAAAGTGATTCATGTCAGACGGTCTGTCGAGTTTGACTTTTTGGTAATTGTTGCAACGTTCAAACATTTGTTTGGCAGCTGTTTTTTTTATTTGTCCGATGGATTCAAATTTTTTTCCATCAATGTCTTTTTGCTTAAAAATTTGACCATTTGACAGTAAAAAGTATATCGTTTGCTGACCTGTAAAGCCGCCACCCATACCAAAATGTAAGCGTTCCGTAGGAATATTTTCGGCTGTATATTTTTTACTACAAGCAAAAAATAAGCAAAAAAAGCAGGAAAAGAGTATTTTTGTTGAATTAAGCATAAATTATCTGTTTTAGTGAACAACGAACAGTGAACAACGAATAGTGAACAATAAACAATGCAATTTATGATTGCGCTGTTAGTTGTTCACTGAAAACTGTTCATTAGTTACTTTTTTTGTTCCAATCTGTCCAAAAGTCGTCCAGTGATTCTTAAAAAGTCCATTTCCGTAACGATACCGATGAGTTCTTTTCCTTTTACTACGGGCAAACAACCAATACGATTGTTCCGCAGTTTGGATAAGGCTTCCATAATCGAAGCGTCAGCACTGATGGTGATTGGTTTTTCAATCATTATATCTTTGACGGTAAAAACTTCTTTTTGTAACGGACTTCCTTTTTTTGAAAAATAACGAAGCAACAAGCGAGAAGTCATCAGTCCGACCAATTGACCTTTGTGGTCTTCGACTGGCATATAACGAATTTTTCTCCAATCCATCATTTCAGCGACCAATTCCACAAGATCGTCTTTTTGGACAGTAAAAAGATCCGTTTCCATAAATTCTTCGACTTTGATGTCAGAAGGACGGTATTCTTCAAGTTCATTGAGTGTAGGCATTTCCCAAGTGTGTACAGGTTTTGATTCATTTTGATTTTTCACCATAGCGGCAGTCATTACGGTAAGTGCTTCGTCGGTGCTTGTTTCGGATTTGAGTTTTGTAAAAGTTCTCAACATCCAACGTGCGCCATTCATGTGTTTGTCGGCACGCCCTTCGATGATGTCCATGTATTTATCAATATCGTTTGGATTGATTCCTTGTTTTTTCAAGCCAGCTTTTGCCAACGGCAACAATTCTTTTTTGACCAAATCAGTTGCTGATATTTTTTGGTCTTTTATCCAATTGAATTTGGTATCAATGCCGAATTTTGCTGATTTATCAAAATTATCTCTAATATCATCGTAGCTCAATAATTTGCTGATGTCTTTGTATTCATCTTCCAAACCAACCATTGCGCCCAACCAAAATGCAGCATTTGCCATTTCGTCGACGAGTGTTGGTCCAGCTGGAAGGACACGATTTTCAATGCGTAAATGAGGTTTTCCATTAGGACTGATGCCATAGCAAGGGCGATTCCAACGATAAACGGTTGAATTATGGACTTGTAGCGCACGCAATTTAGGTGTTTTGCCTGTTGCCAAAGTTGCTAAAGAATCTTCGTCAATCTCCATTCCCAAAAGCGGACGGAAGCGAGAAATATCTTCTTTATAGATTTCCATAATCGAATTTTTCAACCAACTTTTTCCAAAACTCACTCGAGGACTGCGCTCTCTCATGTGTTCTGCGCTTGCACGAGTATCTAAGGCTTGTTGAAAAAGGGCAATCCTTGATTCGTGCCACAAACGTTTGCCAAAAACGATGGGAGAATTGGCAGCCATCGCAATAATCGGAGCAGCTAAGGTCTGAGAAATGTTGTACATGGTCGCAAAATTCTGCGGTGTTACTTGCAAATGTACTTGAAAAGAAGTGTTGCAGGCTTCCAACAAAGCCGAATCGTGCGTTATCAACAATTCGTCAATTCCATCTAATTTGAACTCAATGGATTGCTTTTGCAAATTGCTTTTAATCGCTTCTACCAAAGCAAAATAGCGGTCTTTTGGCGTTAAATTGTGCAATTCGAGGTCGAATTTGCGCAAAGTTGGCAAAATTCCTGTCAAAATATACTGCGCATCAAAACCTTTCAAATGCCCTTGAATAATATCCAAATAGCCTTTGATTTCTTTTTCCATAAGGTTAAGCGCATCGCCCGTAAAGACTTGCGGCTGCATATTAGCTTCAAGATTGAACTTAGCCAATTCTGTTACACACCAATCATGCTCAGGCATTTTTGCCAACACTTCCATATTGATAGAAGCGGGCTTAAAATTTTTATTTTGGATTAAACACATTTCTTGTTCTGCGCCAATCCTAATAGTATCGGTTTCAAACCAATCGTTTTCAAGCATATATTCCAATGCTTTCACATCTTGCAGCAAATGCCCAATGAAATTCTGCATTTGATTGTCTTGTACAACACCTACTTTTTGAACACCCATATACTTTTTTGTTTTGATAAAAATTTGTTTTACTCTAAAATTTTGATAAAAATAGAAAATATTATAATATGAAACAAATTTTTAAAGAAAAATTTACAATTTTTTCGTTCTACAACAAATAAAATACAAAGAATGTCTATTTTCGCAAAAAATTTGACAATGGAAAATACAATACAACTATCAGGATTGAGTTCGCACTACAAAGAAGTTGGCGAAGGTCATCCTATTGTTTTGATGCACGGTTGGGGCTGCGAAATAAAGACTTTTGCACTTTTAGAAAATTTTTTAGCACCTCATTTCAAGGTTTTCAACATAGATTTTCCTGGTTTTGGCAAGAGTCAAGAACCTCCAACACCTTGGGGAACAGCCGATTATGAAGCGTGGTTTAAGTCTTTTTTAAAAGAAAAAAATATAGAAAACCCTATTTTGATTGGACACTCGTTTGGTGGTCGGATTGCAATTCGGACGGCAAAAGACACGCCTATCCGAAAAATGATTTTAATAGGAAGTGCTGGTGTAAAACCAAGCCGAAGTTTTGGATATTATGCCAAGGTTTATTCCTTCAAAACGATGCGTTTCTTTGCAGAATTGCCAGGGATTTATCAATGGTTTGGTAAAGATTTTATTGAAGAACGCCGCCGAAGTGCTGGCTCGTCGGATTATCAACAAGCTTCGGAGGTGATGCGTGGAACGTTGAGTAAAGTAGTCAATGAGGATTTGAAATCATTTATGCCTTCAATTAAAGCCTCTACGCTCTTGATTTATGGCGAAAATGATACAGCAACACCTGTAAAAGATGCAAAAATTATGGAAAAATTAATTCCTGATGCTGGTTTGGTCGTAGTGAAAAATGCTGCACATTATGTTTTTTTGGAGCAAAGTGGGCAAGTTCATGCGATTATTGATAGTTTTTTGCAAAAAGAAAAAAGTAGTTCAGTTTTGTAAATATTAAGTAGTCATAAGTCAAACACTTACGACTACTTTTTTAATAATCAATATGTCTTGTTTTAAAAAAATGCTTGATGTTTCTATTTGAGTTGCCTCCCATACACTTCCAAAGGCTTTGCAACGATGGTCTTCATCATTGCCAAAGCGGTATTGCGAAGTGTAGTTTCGTTGGCTGTTTTGAGGTGAGTGGATAAGTGTTTTTGTAATTGCAAGGTTGCTTGATAATAGCTTGCTTTGAAAGCATTGTAAGATTGCTGATTCAAAGCATCTTTTGCCGCCCAACGCTCGAGTCCTTCCCAAAGTTTTTTGTTCCAATCATTTGGATTTTCTTTAACCGTTTGAGGATTCAGCATTTGTTGCGTCCGAAATTGAGCGTTTATGTTGTCCTGTGCGGCATCTTTTTTAGTGGTGGCAACCAAATCATCTGCCATAAGTTTTGTTATACGAACAGCCTCTATGTCCATTGCTGGGTCAGTTGCTTCTATTTTGTATTCGCCTAAAAAAGCAGCTTTTGCATCTGTCGGATGTTCTGCAAACAACCATACTGGTACAGCGATTTCGTCTTTGCTCACGCCTTGTATAAAACGAAGATGCTTTATCAATTGTCCAAGTGATTTGTAATCATAAGTTGCACTTGCATCAAAACCAAATTTGTTTTCTTTTATGCCTTTGAAAGCTGTTTGAATGGCTTCATTCATTAAGGTATTGATGTTTTTTGCATCGCCATTTTGAGTAAAAAGAAGGTACGCGCGATATGCTTTCGCAATCGCTTGTGGTGATTTTTCCAATACTTTTGTAGCTGCTACAGCATCTTTTGGAATGTTATTAATGGCTTGCTGAAGTTCGCTAATTTTTTGATTATCAACTTGATACGCTTTCGATAAAATCGTATATTTCATTAAATTTTTGTCTTGACTTTTTGCCAATTCAAAAGCCTTATTGAGTGTTGTGTCGGGTTTGTCATCAACTGTCCCTTTGTATGTTCCTAAAACAGAAAGCGCACGTTTGAGTTCGCTGGTCGTGAAATTTCCAGTATAAATGTCAATAGGAGCTTCATATACTTTTGGAATATCAACTTTTTTCGGTACTGGCTTTGAGATAATGTTGTTCAAAACTAAGCCAGATTCAAAAATACCGATTTTGTGCAAATTAACTTCGCTCATTTTTCTCAAAACAGCATCTTTGTAGCCAATTTTCCTCAAATCGTCTAATGCGATTTTGGCGATACTGTCATTGCTGAAATTGGCTGAAAAAATACGGGTAATTTTTCCGTCTGACGATGCAAAAATACTTCCTGCATTTTCAAATGTTTTCCAATTTATTTTTTCGCCTACTTTTTTTGACGCAATCTGAATGACAGGATAAGTATTGGTTGTTGCTTTTTTTTGTGCGATGTATGCTTCGGGAAAACCTTTTTTGGTTGCCAATAAAGCGGTATTTGCACTTGCTTTGTCTGCAAAATCTCCTACAAAAATAGTGGCTTGGTCACCACCGATTGGTACAGCATAAACCAATCCTAATTTTTGTAAAGCTGCAAAATCAACCGACTCAGGATTGGCAAAATTACCAATATTAAGTGCAAAAAGGTTATTTACTGTTTTGGTTTGTGCCAAAACAAAAAAAGAATTAATGGCTGTAAAAAACAGCAAGAGGTATAGTTTTTTCATTGATAGTTTATATTTTTACTAATGGTATAGAATTTTCTCTACATTTAAAAATTTCTTAATCGCTCCACAATCTCGTTGCCCAATTCGTGGTGAATTACTTGAATACCAATACTTTGCGCTGTAACGATGTTGTCGTAATTGTCATCTATAAAAAGCGTTTCTTCCGCTTTAAGTCCTGCATTTTGCAAAACATATTCGTAAATTTCAATATCGGGCTTTCGCAAATGTATTTCATGCGAATAATAAACAGTTTTGAAATATTGTGCTTCGTA
>JAYWHK010000174.1:0-25201 GCA_043777755.1 Saprospiraceae bacterium | reverse complement strand
GCTACTTTACTTGAAAAACTTAATAGCACAAAATATTGATTATCAAGTAATTATAAAATTTAATTCCGCTTAATAAAACCGTGCCGCTCAGTAGTGGTTATTAATAAAAAAAACTTAAATTTTTATACTATTTATTTAAAATTTAATTTATTTAAATAAAATGTTTTAAAAATATTTGTGAACAAAGTTACCAATTATACGTATATAAAGAGTTTATTTATTTTACAACGTTAAAAAAATTATGAGTCAAAATACAAGTCAAACGCTCAAAAATATCAAGGTAGATAAACACACAGGAATCAAAGTTTTTGCACCTGCAAGCGTTGCGAATGTAGCGTGTGGTTATGATGTTTTGGGTTTTGCATTGGAAAAACCTGGTGATGAAATCATTGTCAGATATAGCGATACGCCTGGGTTGCGCATCACAAAAATCACTGGTACAAAGAAAAAACTACCTTTAGATGTTGAAGGCAATACGGCTGGTGTTGCGGCATTGCGTTTGCTCGAATCTTTGGGTAAAACGGATATTGGCATTGAAATGGAAATCCATAAAAAAATGCCATTTGGAAGTGGTCTTGGGTCAAGTGCTGCAAGTGCTGTTGCTGGTGCAATGGCAGTGAATGAGCTTTTGGGTCGTCCGTATGAAAAGCGAGAATTATTGCCTTTTGCTGTAATGGGAGAGCGTGTAGCGAGTGGTGCGATTCATGCAGATAATGTTGCGCCTTCTTTGTTGGGTGGATTTACTTTGGTTAGAGATAGCCTTACGTATGATATAGCTCGATTGAGTGTTCCTCGTGGATTGTATGCCGTGGTCGTTTATCCTCATGTAGAGATTTTGACAGCCGAAGCAAGAGCTATTTTGAGTCCAACAGTTCCTTTGGAAAATATGGTTCAGCAGTCAGCGAATTTGGGTGCGTTGGTGATAGGATTGTACAACAGTGATTTTGGGCTTATTCGTCGTGCCTTAAAAGATGTTGTTATTGAACCACAAAGAGCGAAGTTGATTCCTCATTTTTATGATGTTCAAAATGCTGCATTGGTGGAAGGTGCATTGGGCTGTAGTATTTCAGGTTCTGGACCTTCTATATTTGCTTTGTGCGACAATAGTTTGATTGCTGAAAATGTAGGAAATGCTATGTCAAAGATTTTTAAAGAAAATAAAATTGAATCAGAATTGTTTATTTCTCCAATCAATCAGGAAGGAGCAAAACTAATTTAAAATGAAATTATACAGTACAAAAAATAAAAATGCTTTTGTTGATTTGAAGGAAGCCGTTTTTAAAGGATTGCCTGACGACAATGGACTTTTCATGCCAGAACATATTGAGCCGTTGCCAGCTTCTTTTTTTGAAAACATCAAAGATTATTCTTTACAAGAGATTGCCTTTAAAGTTTGTAGCAATTTATTTCAAGGATATATTCCCGAAAATGACTTGCGAACAATCATTAATAATGCGATAAATTTTGAAGCACCTGTGGTTAAGTTAGATGAAGAAACCCATATATTGGAATTATTTCATGGACCGTCATTGGCGTTTAAAGATTTTGGTGCAAGATTCATGGCGCAATTGATGTCTTATTTTAATCGAGGTAATGACAAAGAGTTGGTTATTTTGGTAGCAACTTCGGGTGATACGGGTGGTGCAGTAGCATTTGGTTTTCACAATACACCTGGAATCAAGGTTGTTATTCTTTATCCAAGTGGCAAAGTAACGAACCTTCAAGAGAAACAATTGACAACACTTGGTGGTAATGTTACGGCTTTGGAAGTTGATGGAACGTTTGATGACTGCCAAGCATTGGTAAAACAGGCTTTTTTAGATAGGGAACTTACCAGTACTATTCGATTGAGTTCAGCCAATTCTATTAATATTGCTCGATTGATACCACAATCTTTCTATTATATGGAAGCATACAAACAAATAGAAAGTCCTGATAAAGTTGTTTTTTGTGTACCAAGTGGCAACTTTGGTAATCTTACAGCTGGTCTTTTTGCCAGACAAATGGGCTTACCTGTACATCATTTTATTGCTGCGACCAATGCAAATGATATAGTCCCGAAGTATTTAGAGCATGGAGAATACAGTCCCAAACCATCAGTTAGGACTATTTCAAATGCAATGGATGTAGGAAATCCAAGTAATTTTGCACGTATGCTGGATATATGTTCCACGTGGAACAATATGAAAAATGATATTTCTGGTTATGCTTACGATGATGATACTACGGAGAAAGCTATTGTAGAAGTAAAGGAAAAGTATAATTATGTAGTAGAACCACACTGTGCGCTGGCTTATTTGGCATTGAAAGAGTGGCAAAAAGATAATCCCAATACACAAGGAATTGCTTTTGCAACAGCTCATCCAGCTAAATTTATTGATGATGTTGAACGTATTTTAGAAGAAAAAGTAGTAGTGCCTGAGCGTTTGGCAAAGTTAGCGGACAATAAAAAGGAAAGTATTTTATTTAAACCAGACTTTTTCGATTTTAAAAAATGGCTTTTAGATAACTATTAATTCAAACAATAGGTGAGTAAACACCTTGAGTTGTTGTATTTATTTATAAATGTTCCACGTGGAACATTTATATTTGAGTAAATTAAGGTCTTTAAAATGATGGGGAGCTGAATTAAATACATTAGAGCATTAATGATTTTAGTAAAATATCATAGGTGTTAATCAAATGTTCCACGTGGAACACTGTATTTTTAATAGATAATAAATTAATAAGGCAAAGGTAAATAATTCAAATAAAAGATTTATCTTTGTTTTATTAAATAAAATATTAAGATAAAATTGGATTATCTGTATCGTCTAAGGTTTGTAATACAAAATAAAGTATAAGATTTAAATATGTTTTAGTACGACGATATTGTGAAAATTCTTAACAAATAATAGAAAATTTATTCAATGGAAAAATTTAAAATAGGTATTACTATCGGCGATATGAATGGTATCGGATTAGAAGTAATATTAAAAACACTAATTGATGAACGTATTTTGAACCTATGTACACCTGTTATATATGGGTCTTCAAAGGTTGTTTCTTATCATAAAAACATTGTTTCGTTACCTGATTTTCATTATAATAGTATTAAAGGTGCAGAGCAGATTGATGCGGGTAAAATAAATATTATCAACTGTTGGAATGATAATGTCAATATTACACTTGGAAAGGTGTCTGATATTGGTGGGAAATTTGCTTATACAGCATTGGAAAGAGCGACAAAAGACTTGACTGCGGGTCTAATTGATGCGATGGTGACAGCGCCAATTCACAAAAAAGCAATGCAATTGGCAGAATTTCCTTTTCCTGGACATACTGAATACATCACTAAAGAAGCTGGTGCAAAAGATAGTTTGATGTTCATGGTTAGCGATGCTATGCGTGTCGGTTTAGTAACCAATCATATTCCCATAAAAGATGTAGCTTCTAAGATTCATAAAGATAGAATTATGAAGAAGATTCAGATGATGGTGGAAACGTTAAAGATTGATTTTGGTATTGAAAAACCTACAATTGCTGTACTTGGATTGAATCCTCATGCTGGTGATGACGGTGTAATAGGAGAGGAGGACAGAACTATGATTATTCCTGCTGTGGAAGAAATGAAAGCAAAAGGCTTTTTAGCGTATGGCCCTTTCCCTGCTGATGGTTTTTTTGGTTCTGGACAGTACAACAAATTCGACGGTATCTTAGCGATGTACCATGACCAAGGTTTGATTCCTTTTAAGGCATTGTCTTTTGGTGCTGGTGTAAATTACACTGCTGGGTTGTCTATAGTACGTACTTCTCCTGATCATGGAACTGCTTATGATATTGCTGGTAAGAACGAAGCAGATCCTTCATCGTTTAGAAAAGCATTATTCTTAGCCATTGACATTGCAAGAAATCGTCACGATTATGCTGAAATGACTTCAAATCCTATGCAGAAAAAATCTGCAAGAATTATTCAAGGTGAAGATGAAATTTTGACGGAAGTGTAAATTGTATTGAATATTGGATAAAAAAATAGAAGTTAAGTATTATTCTTAACTTCTATTTTTTTTATATAATATACTCGTCGGAAAGTAGTTTTGGGATTTTATATTTATGCAAATAGTGAACACCAAGCGTTTGCAATATCTTTAATATCTAATAACCAATATCCGTTGTGTATATCTAATATCTAATATCTAATATTTTCGCATCATCATCAGTCCATCTCTTAATGGTAATAGTATATTTTCTATACGAGTATCTGTTTGAATTTTTTTATTAAAATCATCAATGATTTGAGTTTTTTTATCCATTTTTTCATTTAATATTTTACCTTTCCAAAGCACATTGTCAGCTAAAATAATTCCACCTTTTCGTACTTTATCAATCACTAAATCAAAATAGGCAGGATAATTTTCTTTGTCCGCATCAATAAAAACCAAATCAATTTCACCGTCAATTGTAGGAATTATACCAAGAGCTTCTCCAATGTGGTATCTGATACTATTTTGAAGATTTGCTTTTTGTATAAATTCTTTTACGATACTTTCCTTTTCATCATCAATATCTATGGTATGTACTATTCCTTTTTCTGCCAAACCTTGTGCCAAACAAATTGCAGAATAACCTGTAAATGTTCCAATATCAACGACCAGTCTTGGTTGAATTATTTTACTTAAAAAAATCAAAAATTCACCTTGTAAAGCACCCGAAACCATGTGCGGTTGTGTTGTGCGTAAATAAGTGATTCTCTCCAATTCGTTTAAAACGTCAGAAACATTTGAACTATGTTGCGCACAATATTTTTCTATCGGCTCATTCATTTAATACAATTTATTTTAAAATATTAAAAAATAATATAATATGTTTATCGGATAGCAATAACTTTCATTTTTACATTTTTCTTCGGACGATCTCCTGGCTCAGTATCGACATTCGCAATTTTGTCAATAACATCTAAGCCTTTTACGACACGACCAAAAACAGTATATTCTTTGTCTAAGTTTGGCGTGCCACCCATTTCTTTGTACGCCCTACGCTGCTCTTTTGTGTAGTGAAACCCTTTGACTGATTCGAGGTAATCCAAGGTTTTGTCATCTACGGGACGACCATGCACAATATAAAATTGAGAACCAGAAGAACGTTTTTTAGGATTTACATTATCGCCTGTTCTTGCCGCACAAAGCATACCTTTGATGTGCGCCAAAGTATCTACAAATTCTGCGGGAATAGTGTAGTTCGTATCGCCACCACCTAATTGAGTATTTTCGCCAGCATCTTTAGAATTTGGGTCGCCACCTTGCACCATAAAGCCATTGATGACTCTATGAAAAATTGTACCGTCATAAAATCCTTGTTCTGCCAGTTTTATAAAATTATCACGGTGAAGAGGTGTATCGTTAAAAAGCTCAATGGTCATTGATCCAAATTCAGTTTCTAATTCTACGGTACATTCTTTGGGAGCTTCAATGATAATTTTTTGTTCGTAAGTATTTGATTTTGAGCCTTTTATGGCTTTTAGTTTGATATTGTAGATTCCTGATGAAGTATAACGATGTATTGGTTTTACTTCTGTTGAGCTTTTACCATCACCAAAGTTCCATTCGTAAGCTTCTGCTTTTTGAGATGTATTTTCAAAAACAATAGCTGACGGTGCTTGAGTTCCTTCTGGTGTTTTGTATGTAAAGTTTGCAATCGGTTTTGCACATGAAATTGCCAAAATTGGTAAACTTACAATGATTATTTTTCTTAAAAATTTCATAGTTTTTGTAAATAAATTTTATTACAAAACAAAAGCCTCTATGTATTTTTAGTATATAGAGGCTTTTGTTTGTTGGAGTGTTTATATCTGAAATTCTATATCTTTTACTTCAGGGTCAGCTGGTTTTGAAATGGCAAAAAGTCCAGCGAATGCAACCAATCCATTGAGGAGCAAAATCAAGAAGCCAATGCTCATATTTTGAGATTCTGCCAATTTCACCAAAGCATAAGTTAGAAGTGGAGCAGCGACACAAATGTAAGGCACCCATTTGTCCATAATTTTTCTTTTGGTCATCATTCCAAAAGAAAAAAGTCCAAGCAATGGGCCATAAGTATAACCTGCGGTTTTGAATAAGGAGTCAATGATTGCCGAATCGTTCAATGCTGCAAAAATTAAAATAAAAAGGTAAAAAACAAAAGCTGTTCCGATGTGAATTTTAAAACGTTCTTTTTCCAAATCAGCCATTACTTTTTTCTGTGCGACGGCGATGCGTTCTTCGTTGTAATCGTGGTTGCCAGGATTTATTTGATTTATTCTTTTATTAAAATTAAAAAAATCAACGCAAACTGAAGTTGTCAAAGCGGTCAAAGCTGAATCAGAACTTGAAAAAGTAGAACCAACAATACCCACTATAAAAATAACTGCACTGAATGTTGATAAGTGTTTCAAGGCGATTGTTGGATAAGTTAAGTCTGTTCTTGTTGGCAATTCGATGCCGTAAGTAGAAGCGTAGATGTAAAGGAAACCTCCCAACATCAAAAATAAAATATTTACTAACAACAATATTCCACTAAAAGTGAACATATTTTTTTGCGCTTCGCCAATATTTTTACAAGCCAAGTTTTTTTGCATTAAATCTTGATCCATGCCTGTCATCGTGATGGTAATCAATGCACCACTAATAAATTGCTTGAAAAAATTGTTCGGGTCAGACAAAGGATTGCTAAAGAAAAATATTTTAGAATAATCGCTTCGCCAAAGCATGGTTGTCATTTCAACAAAACTTTTATCCATTGCACTACAAATCGAAACGATGGTTAAAACAACCGCCAGTAAAAAACAAAAGGTCAAAACAACATCGGTGTAAAGAATTGTTTGTGTCCCTCCTTTGTAAGTATAAAACCAAACCAAAGCAATACACACAAAAGCGGTTACTTGAATTGGAATACCAAGTGGATCTAATGCGAATTGTTGTAAAATCAAAACCATTAAAAACATACGCAGCGAAGAACCTAATGTCCTCGAAATCAAGAAAAATGCAGCACCTGTTTTGTATGACCTTAGTCCGAAACGCTCTTCGAGGTAGGTATAGATGGATACCAAGTTCATTCGATAATAAACGGGCATCAGTACCAGAGCAATAACAGCATATCCCAGAATATAGCCAAATACTAATTGTAAATAAGAAAAAGCCATATTGTAGCCAGCAGCAGCTCCAACTTTCCCTGGAATAGATACAAAAGTTACGCCTGATATAGACGCACCAATTAGACCAATTGTTACCAAAAACCAAGGTGCTTTTCTATTTGCCAAGAAAAAAGTTTCATTATCGCTTGATTTCTTTGTTGTCCAAGCTGAAATAGCTGTTAATAGAACAAAATACATGGCAATTACACCAAGTATAATGTAAGGAAGATTGTTACTCATATATATAGTAAAATTTACCCGCAGCAAAGCTGCAAAAATGTAGTTTTGAATTATATTAAAGCAAAATTAGTAAAAAGGCAGGACTTCACAAATTTTTTAAGAAAAAATAAGATTGTTTTTGGTTTTTGTTTCTAATTACTCGTCTTCTAACGCACCAAAAACAAAGTAATTTGGATTTTCAAGACTATCTTTTGTGTTGTAAGTCAAAATACTACCATCGTGGCGAATGACTTTTCCGCCAGCTTCTTCCACGATGATTTGTGGTGCTGCGGTATCCCATTCCATTGTCGTACCGAATCTCGGGTGAATATGCGCTTCTCCTCGAGCTACCATAATCACTTTCAACGAACTGCCTGTTGGCAGCAAACGAGGAAAAGAAAAGCCTCCAATATAATTGGCTGTTTCTTGGTTAAAGTGAGAACGAGTAACAGCAATGGCTAAACCACTCTGTGACATTTTAAAACTATCAGCTTTTAATGGTCTTGTTACTCCATCGCTTATCTCCCAAGCACCTTCGCCTTTTGCCGCCCAATACATTTTATTTTGGACAGGAACAAAAACAACACCTAATATAGAATGATTTTTTTTCACTAAAGCAATATTAACAGTAAAATCACCGTTGCGATTGATAAATTCTTTTGTACCGTCTAATGGATCAACCAACCAATAATAATCATACTGAGAACGTGTAGCAAAATCATCAGCTGGGCGTTCTTCCGAAACCACGGGAATCTCAGGTGTCAAAGTATGTAACATTTCACAAATGAAATCATTAGAAATTTTATCAGCAACCGTTACGGGAGAATCGTCTGATTTTTGTTCAACACCAAAATCTTCTTTTTGATAGACTTCTAAAATACGCTCTCCTGCACCTTGCGCAATTGGGATAACATTATTTACTAATTCTAATAAATTCATTTTAAATATATATTTGAGTAGCGTAAGTCAATAAGTCATTAAATGTATTGAAAAATAGCAAATTAAAATACTTTTGTATTGACTTTTGACTACTTATAAGTTAGCAATTTAAGCCGCCACAAACACTAATGACTTGACCTGTAATGTATGCGCCCATGTCTGAGCCTAAAAACACACAAGTATCTGCAATTTCGTTGCCTGTACCCATGCGTTTAAGTGGAATATTTGATAAAAAAGCGTCTTTTGTTTTTTCGTCTAAAACGCCAGTCATTTCAGTTTCGATATAGCCAGGAGCAATTGCATTACAACGAATATTGCGAGAACCAACCTCTTTTGCAATGGATTTTGAAAAACCAATAATACCTGCTTTTGATGCAGCATAATTTGCTTGACCTGCATTTCCGAAAACACCAACTACTGAACTCATATTGATGATTGCGCCACCTCTCTTCAGCATTGGGCGTAGAACGTGTTTGGTCATATTAAAAACAGATTTCAAATTGCTATCCAAAACAGCGTCCCATTGCTCTTCGCTCATGCGAAGCATCAAAGTATCTTTTGTGATGCCAGCATTGTTCACCAAAATATCAATGACAGCAAAATCTTTGATTACTTCAGAAATTAAAGTTTCAGCAGCGGAAAAAGATGCTGCATCTGATTGATATGCTTTTACAGTAGCTCCGTTTGCTGTAAGTTCGGCTACAATTTTGTTAGCACGCTCTGAGGAAGAAAGGTAAGTGAAAGCAACAGTTGCGCCTTGTTCTGCAAAACGACGAACAATAGATTCCCCAATACCACGAGAACCTCCCGTTACCAACGCTACTTTATTTTCTAATAATTTCATATTTTAGTTTTTTAAGCGGGCGTTCAAAATTGATTAGTATTATTTTGTCGATTGCTCAAAAAGTTATTTATAACTTTTTGAGCAATCGACTGAAAAAAATAATACTAATTAATTTAGCCCAATACTTATGTAAAAAATAACTTTAAAAAAGTTTAACCAAAAAAATAAAAACAAAAAAGCCACCAAGAATAATCTTGATGGCTTTGGTGGGTGATGAAGGATTCGAACCTCCGACCCTCTCGGTGTAAGCGAGATGCTCTGAACCAGCTGAGCTAATCACCCTTATTGCAGTAAGACAACCTTTGTTCTTAATTGCGGTGCAAAGATACGTCAGGTTTTTGAATAATGCAAGTGTTTTTTGAAAAAAAATTAAAAATAATTTAAATTATTTTTTAATTAATTGATTATGAATATATTATATAAAAATAAAAATACTTAAATTTTTTAATTGTACAATTTTTAACCTTTTGGGTACGTTATATGACTTTGTATTAGAAAAACTATTTTTTTTATTTTTATAAAAAAAAATAATTTTATAAGGCAGCATTTTGAACCAAAATATCGTTTTTAATGTTGTAAGTGTATTATTATATTACAAAAAGTAGATTTTAGCAAACTTTAAACACAATAAAGCAATTTTAATTTTTAACCAGAGAATAGTACGCACAGAAAACTAAAAGATTGTCCCGTACTCTTTAAACCCAAATCTTCAGCATCATGTATCTTGTAAAAACTCCCGTGTTCATCCAAAGTCTTTTTCCGACTTTCTCTTGGCGTGTCCCTACCGAAGAAAAAGTCATTTACCTTACTTTTGATGATGGTCCTATTCCAGAGGTAACACCTTGGGTTCTGGAACAATTAGAAAAATACAATGCAAAAGCTACTTTCTTTTGTGTTGGCGCAAATGTAGAAAAAAACCATGAAACGTTCAAGCAAGTTATCAACGCTGGACACAATGTAGGAAACCATACATACAGCCACATGAACGGTTGGGAAAGTGACAATATTGAATATTTTCACAATGTTAGACGCTGCGCCCGTTTGGTAAATAGTTCAATGTTTCGTCCGCCTTACGGGCGAATCTCACCAGGGCAAACTCAATTTTTAAGTCGTCATTATGACATTGTAATGTGGGATGTTTTGAGTGGTGATTTTGACAAAGATATTAGTCCAGAAGATTGCTTATTGAATGTGGTGAACAATGCTCGACCAGGTTCAATTGTTGTTTTCCATGATAGTATCAAAGCGCAAGAGAATTTGTATTATACACTACCAAGAACATTGGAATATTTCGCAACACAGGGTTACACTTTTAAGGCTTTGAATGTCGAAATGCTAAGAGCTAAAAATAATAGCTTGATTCCATCTATACATTCTTCTAATCCTGAAATGGAATTATCCATTGCATAGTCTAATAAAAAAAGCGAGTAGTTAATTAAAACTACTCGCTTTTTTTATCCTATAGATAGAATTTTAATTTCTACTCGCTGATTCCGTCGTCGGTTGTCAGTATTGACATTTGGATACAAAGGCTGTCGCTTTCCATAGCCACGGAATTTTACTCGACTGTCGCTAATTCCTTTATTGATAAGGTACTCGGCAACTGCTTTTGCACGAGATGATGATAATTTATCACAAAATTCATCGGGTGGAATATCATTCGTATGTCCTCCAATTTCTATTGCCAAATCAGTATTGCCAGACATAAATTGGTACAATTCATCTAAAACAGGAATACATTCTCTTTTTAAACGGGTACTATCTGCATCAAAATATAGTTTTTCAATGCCAATAGTTTGACCAACTTTTAGATTTTTTCTGTCATAAATACTTGTTTTGGCTATATTATCATAAGGGTTTGGAATGTTTGTTGGAACACTTGCGACGCTGCCTCCCGTTCCTGTATTAGGCTTAGGTTTTGTTCCGCCTGTATTGGGTTTTGGTTTCGTTCCATTGGTAGATGCCACTTGGCGACCACAATATTTCGGTGTCAAAACAGAGGCATTGTCTAAAAGAATATTGCCATTGTAGGAAACCAACGTTGGTGTCTTGTGGCTTGCTTCAAACGAAATATAAGAATAATCTTTTTTAGGTTTGAACTCAAATTTGTATTCTGCCCAATTCATCGTTGTTATTTCAGCTGTTTCGGCTAAAAGTTCGGCTTTTTCACAATAATTATTGCCAGCATAAATACGTAATTTTACAGGAGTAGCATAATTTGCTTCTTGTCCTGAAGTAGAACTTCGGCTAAGGTATATTTCTGACTTACAAAGCCATATACTAAAGGAATAGCAATAATCTACTTTTAGAGGAGTTGGTAGTCTTTGTCCTACGGCTTCTTTGGTATCATTATCTCTAACAACCAAGCCTAAATAAGAAACGCCATTTTGTGGTATTTTTTCAACTTTGAATGCTCCTGGTTGAGTGTCAGGTTCAGATTCTAAAGCCGAGCCGCAACTCATCCAATTGGGTGGAAGAATGCTTGCTCTTTGAGGTCCTTCAAATGACGGATTGAGCAACTTAATAGGTGCTTCTTTTTGCTGTGCAAAAGCGGTAGCAAAGAAAAAATTAAAAATGATGTATGAATATACAGTCCTAAAATCCATTGTGGAAATACTTCGTGAAACAATTTTGGGGAACAGTAAAAAGGCTTTCAGGCTATAATAACGTATTTAGTGTGTAAGATGTTATTATAGTTTTACAAAATTATAATAAAAGATTGATATTTGCATATTTTTTTTACAAAATCAGGTTAAAATAGCTTTTTTAAACAAAATTTTAACAATTTTTTTAACAAAAGAACCTTCTATAAAAATTATTTAGTAAGAGAAAATAGTTTTAATAAAATAAAAAACACCCAACAGTTTTTTAACCGTTGGGTGTTTTTTTATTTTACAAAAAGAAAATTTAATTTCTTATTTTGCCAATTGCATATAAGTAGCATCTGTATTTGCAGAAGTTGTTACTTTCATTTGCTCTTGTTTAGGTTGTACATTTCCGTGAGGAGCAGTAGCACCATGACCACGACCTTCTACTTGTGCTAAAATCGGAGCTATAGTCAAACCTACCAAACAAGTTAATTTTATCAAGATATTCATAGATGGACCAGACGTATCTTTGAATGGATCACCTACGGTATCTCCAACAACTGCTGCCTTGTGTGGTTCAGATTTTTTGTAAAAAATCTCACCATTAATATCAACACCTTTTTCAAATGCTTTTTTAGCATTGTCCCAAGCACCACCTGCGTTTGATTGGAAGATTGCCCAAAGAACACCAGAAACAGTAACACCTGCCATGTAACCACCCAATGCTTCTGCACCCATCACAAAACCAACAATAATTGGTGTGATAATAGTGATTGCACCTGGCATCATCATTTCACGCAAAGCTGCTTGTGTTGAGATTTCGATACATTTTTCATATTCTGGTTCGCCTGTGCCTTCCATAATTCCTGGGATTTCACGGAACTGACGACGAACTTCCTCTACCATATCCATTGCTGCACGACCTACTGCACTCATTGCCAAAGCAGAGAATACTACAGGAATCATACCACCAATAAATAATGCTGCCAATACTTTTGCATTGAAGATATTGATACCTTGAATACCTGTAAAAGTTACATACGCTGCAAACAATGCCAAAGCTGTCAAAGCTGCCGAAGCGATTGCAAAACCTTTACCGATTGCTGCCGTTGTGTTACCTACTGAATCCAAAACGTCTGTTTTTTCACGAACTTCTTCTGGTAAGTGACACATTTCAGCAATACCACCTGCGTTATCCGCAATTGGACCGAAAGCATCAATTGCCAACTGCATCGCAGTCGTTGCCATCATTGCTGATGCTGCAATCGCAACACCATAAAATCCTGCAAACTCATACGCTGACCAAATTGCTGCTGCAAACAAAATAATTGGCATCAACGTGGACATCATACCTGTTGCTAAACCTGCGATGATGTTCGTTGCTGCACCCGTTGCAGATTGACGAATAATATTCATTACTGGCGTTGTACCAGAACCCGTATAGTATTCTGTAATGGCAGAAATCGCAGCACCTACACCCAAACCAACCAATACTGCATAAAATACATTCATTGGAGTAGTCGTAATATAAGTAAATGCACCGTTATTGAAAACACTCATGTTGATTGTTGCTGGCAACATTGCATGAATCAAGAAATAACAAACAACACCTGTCAAGATTAATGAAATCCAGTTGCCACGATTCAATGCGCCTTGAACAGCGTTTGAATCTACTTTGTCACCTTTAACGCTTACCAAGTTCATTCCAATGATAGATAAAATAATACCTACACCAGCAATTACCATTGGCAATAAAATTGGTCCCATATTGGCAAAATCATCTGTATATGAACCAGTTTGATTGATAATATCACGAATAACATAGTTACCCAATACCATTGAAGCCAAAACAGTTGCTACATAAGAACCAAATAAGTCAGCACCCATACCAGCTACGTCACCTACATTGTCACCAACGTTGTCAGCGATTGTTGCTGGGTTACGAGGATCATCTTCTGGGATACCAGCTTCTACTTTTCCTACTAAGTCTGCTCCAACGTCCGCTGCTTTTGTGTAAATACCTCCACCTACACGAGCAAACAAGGCGATAGATTCAGCACCCAAAGAAAAACCAGCCAATGTTTCTAATAAAATAGTCATTTTGTCTGGACCTGCATAAGTGCCGCCCATGAACCATTGGAATAAAAATGCAAACAACAAGCAAAGACCCAATACAGCCAAACCTGCAACGCCTAATCCCATAACGCTACCGCCACGGAAAGATACGTTTAGAGCTTGTGCTAAACTTGTACGAGCTGCCTGAGTAGTACGTACATTCGCTTTTGTTGCGATACGCATTCCTAAGTAACCAGCCAATGCAGAGAAAATTGCACCAACTACAAAAGAAACAACAATAAATGGATGTGAAGTGCTTACTAAAGTTGTTTGGAAGAACAATAAAACACTTGCCAATACAACAAAGATTGCCAATACACGGTATTCGGCTTTTAAAAAGGCCATCGCACCGTCAGCGATTTTCTTTGCAATATTTTGCATAGCAGCATCACCTGCATCTTGTTTGCCTACCCAAGAAGATAGGATTGCCATGTAAATCAAGGCAACAACACCAAATAATGGTAAAAAATAGACTAAATTACTCATGTTTAAATACGTTGGAATTTTATAATCTTTTTAATTTAATTTTAAAAATAAGAGCTAAAAAGTAGTGGTGTAATTGTTATTTAAAACTACTCTCAGTTATCTCCTTACTGAAAAAACGTGCAAAAATAGTTTTTTTTTCCTATTTTCACAACAAAAATTAAAAATATATATTTTAATATATGTAAAAGCCATTTTTTAATTCAAAATAAAAGCTATTTTTTCTTTTTTATTAAAAAAATATTTGTCAAAATAAAAGCGTTACCCAAAGCCCTTTGACAGTGGATAACGCTTAAACGAGTAAATTTTATTTATTCTAAGTATTGGGGCTAAATTAATTAGTATTATTTTTTCAGTCGATTGCTCAAAAAATCATAAATAACTTTTTTCTCAACGACAAAATAATACTAATCAATTTTGAACGCCCGCTTATTCCATTTTCACTAATTTTGTATTGTATATTTTTGAGTTAAATTTAATTCTGGCAATATACATTCCTTTTGGCTGCTCGCCTGCTTCCCATGTGACTATTATTTTTTCATCGTTTGTACTTGTAGATTTATCTTGATAGATGACTTGTCCAGATAAATTTAGAATTTCCAAACCAATATTTTTTTCATCTTTATTATTGGTACTGATTTCGATTGTTACTTTTTCTTTGAAAGGATTCGGGTATATTTTGATACTGACAGAGTCTTGGTCAATATCGTCTGTCGCTGTTGCTTTGATGGTTTCATCTTTACACGTCGCACAAGGTTTTGTGTCTAACATTCCTGGTTCGAGTGCTAAGAAAGCCGTGTAGGTAGAAAGTACTCGTTTCTTTATACTTAGACTAACGATGTCTTTTATTGCAGCATTGCTCAATCCAGATTTTCCTTCGTTGCTTGCTAAATAAGCACCTGTCCAAATTTGCCCAATCGTAGAATCCGAAACGCTAATATCTGAATCTGGGATTTGGATGGTTTTGAAAAAACTTTGGTTGTTGTATTCTCCTGCGATTTGAATACTCATGGGGAAAGTTCCTTCAAATTTGCCAGTTTGAATAATGGTTTGATTCAAAGAAACAATAGAGGTCAAAGGATTGCCAATATCTAATCGAGCATAACAATAACCGCTGTTCAGCGTCGTGTAAAGGTCAAAATTTTTCAACAAACCATTGAGTCCGTAAAATATTTCGCTGGCATATTGATTGAAATTTTTGCTTATATTGTTCGTTGTACGCCAAGAACCGTAGTTGCCGCCTGTTTTTTGAGTTAATAAATTATAAAAATATTCATTTCCGTAATAATAAGTTCCCGTGCTGCTGTTCCAAGTGCTGTTTGCTCCATAGTTATTGTAGTCTATCACATGAATAACAGGTAGCTTAGGATATGTTTTTTCTAAGGCAGTCATCAATGTATTGGCTTTTGCAGTAGTACTGTGTTGGTCAGTTGCTGCACACAATACAATCGCATCGCCATTTGCTTTTTTGTTATACTCAATACTTTCGACCAAAACGCCTGATAAATTAGGCTCAGAAAGTGTTTCCAACTCCAAAGTTTTAAAAGTGTTTTCGAGTTGAGTGTTATTGACACCAATCCATTGGTTACTTATCGTTTTGGATTTTAGTCCATCAAAATAAACGATGTTAAAAGAATCTGTTGGATTAAATGTGTTCTTGATTAAAGTTTTTAAATCAGATAAAAGTGTTTTGATGTTGATATTTGTTTCAAAAACGTCATGTGAAATAGCAAACGTTATTTTTTTAGACTTTTCACTGCTATATTGAAGAATACTTGGCTGTATCGCCATCGCATAATAATTTTCTTTGCCCTGTTGGTATTTTGCTACATAAACACCTTCTTTCATAGGATTGTCAAAACTGATGGTCATATTGTTTTGTCTATTGTATGGAATATTCGCCTCTAAAAAATTACCTACGGTTGTATTTGATGAAGATAAAAACGCTAAATTATTCATTTCATCAATTTTAGGATTACTCCAAGTTCCAATTGTTGGAATTATTAGGCTGAAATTTTTTAAAGCCAATTTTGACAAACTCATCAGATTGACAGGAATGGCTGCGCTTGCTCTATTTCCATTAAAATTAATAGGCGTTAGTATTGTTAATTTTACTTTTCGTGTTTTTCCGCCAGGCATTGGAAAAATACGGAACTCGTAAGTATTTCCATTTACTTTTTTCAGAATAGACGGGTCTTGATTGCGTTTGACGATGCCTTCGTAAATTTGGGAAGCTGTCCATCTGTCCAAAATGTCTGCTTTTACAATGGTGTTGCCTACCCAAAGCCAAGAATCGGTAATAAGTGCATTTTGAGGAAGATTGAAGAATTGAACGATTTCGGTCGTGTCACTTGTTTTGTTTAATGACGTAGAGTTGGCGTTATACGTCAAATAAATGTTGTATTCCATATAGACACCTTTCGGACGGACTACAATTTGTGCTTCTTCGATGCTTGGAACATCTTTTTGCCATTGTGCTTTGGGATTCAATATTTCTAATTTTGGGTAATAATATTGCGCTTGTAGAAGCTGTATGCCGAATAGGAGCATTAAGGTAAAAATTTTTGCTTTCATTTTTTTTATTATTTAAATTGTTAAAAATCAATGATTTAGGACATAGAAAGTCTATACCATGCAAAGCATGATATGGATTTTCTATTATGAAAAAATGGTAAAAATTTAGTGTATTTAGTTTCAACACTAATTTGCTCTAATTTTACTAATTACACCAATCGTGATGTAGAAAATGCGTAGGCGAAGCATTTATTTCGCTATCATAAAATCACAATTTTTCCCTCAGCAACAACCCATTTGTTGCTCATTATTTTTATCCAAAAAATTCCTTTTTCTAATTCTTTTTGTTCTAAAATAAATTCAGTGCCAAGGAATTTTTCTTTGCGGCGCAGTCTGCCCAATTCATCATAGATGGAGATTTCATGTTCGTTAAAAGGACTATTTTTAACTTGAATTTTTGTGGATTGCTCAAAAGGGTTTGGCGCAATTTCTAACAAAATACCATCAGTATTTTTATCTATAGTGCTGGTTGCTCCAAATTTTTTGACATTAAACTTGATATAACTACAAGGTTTTGGATTTTTAATGTCTTCAAAATAAATGATGGTGTCTTTTTTTATGACAAATTTAATTCCATCGTAAGAAAATTCACCTTTTGTGTCAGCTGTAACATTAAGTTTCAGTGTATCTGATTTAGTATAGGTCAATGCTTGTATGACTATTGAGTCACAGCCGTTGATGGTTTTCAAAATATCTTTTGCATAAAATGTTCCAAAAGGACCTTTGTTGTCCACACATTTAATTTGTTTTAGAGTATCTTCTTTTGGCAAAGGAAGAACATTTAAATACAAGGTTACGGTACTGTCACAACCATTTGCGCTTTTGAGATCACATTTGAAAACACCAGATTGATTGAATTTTTTTGAACCTACATTATAAGATTCTCCAAAGCAAATGGTCTTTTTTAGCATTACTTCAATAACAAGTATATTAATATTAGTAACAACGGTGCTGTCACAACCATTGCTGGATTTGAGCATGTCAGTATAAATTCCTTTGCTTTTATACACATTTTTTCCAATAACAATACTATCGCCTTTGCAAATACTAAAATTTTGCATTGTTTTTTTTGTTCCTAATGTTACTGTTTTTGTAACAATGCTGTCGCAGCCATTTTTTGCGTTGAAAATCGTAACAAAAATACCAGTTGCGCCTTGGCAAACTATTTGAGCAATATCCGTTTTCTTTTTTGGCAAAACGACCAAAGTATAAGTAATTATGCTATCATAAGTTGGAAAAGAAAACGTTTTTATCAAAGAAGGCGTTGGTTCTCCTTCACAAATAGTTATTGTTCCAGTACTTGTTTTGATGTTTTTTTCAATGGTGTGAAAAACGGTATTGCTGACTTTTTTTACTTGATTTCCTAATTTTACACTTGATTTATTTTGGATTAATGTAAAAGCAGACACGTCTTTTTTCTGTTTTATTTTGTAAGAAATAAAACCTTGCGATGTTAGCTTATTTTTTGAGCTATCAGGAAGAGCGATGTTATTGAACTGAATCATCAACTCGCCTTTTCCTGATAGCGACCAAGAATAGAGATGGCTGGCTGAACCAAAAACTAAACTCGATGGGTCAAGAGCCTTGTCTAAAGTGTCTGAAATGCTCACGTTTTTTACAGTGTCGCCCAACACAACATTCTGAAAACGAATGACATATTCCAATGCCTCGTTTTGTGCTATGAGATGCTGTGTTTTTCGACCTGTCGGAACGACTGTTTTTTCAATGGATTTTATACTGCCCTCATTTTGGCGACATACTGAATGTGTGAACGGGTTGCCGTCTTCTTGCGTAAATTGCAACAAATAACCTTTGGTGTCAAGAATATCGCATTTTTGAATTCCTTTTCCGATAACATCGCCATTCGGAAGCGTAATTTGTGCGGTATAGACATGACCAAGCTGAAAAGGCACTTGGATGTTTTTGATGTTGTTATTTTTAAGCGTATCGTTTATTGTTTTTAAAACAGCATCATCTTCGATTATTTTTATTTTGGTAACAATGTTATTTGATTGATTTGCAGCACGTTGCAATGAAAATTCGGCTTGTCCGCTGTTGCAATTTCCATCAATACTTGCTAAAAAATTCGGCGCAGGCGAACACAAATTATCAGGATAAATGTGCGCTTCTACACAATGAGAAAGTCCCGTGGAAATATTATTTTGCAGCTTGATTTTGACAGAGAAAGTGGCGCAATCACCTGTTTTTACTGTTCCTAATTGAAAACGAAAACGGTTTGAGCCTAAATTTTGAGCTGCCAATGAACTGGAAATAATCGTCATAAAAGCATCAAAACGTACATCAATGTAAGCATTATTGGCATCGGCAGTTCCTTTATTGCAGTAGCTGACAAAATAATTTCCTTCTTGTCCTTTTATCAATGTTGGGGCAAGAATATTGACTTCCATTTTTGGGCAATTGATGGCTTTTTTGATTGCCATATTGACCTGAGTGTCTATATTTTGCGACGTTGCAAAAGATTTTATTGGGTCGCAAGGCAACCAATAATGGCTTTCGGTCAGTACTTCAAGGGCATAAATGCCATTGATAGATTTTGAAAATTGGTAATCTCCCGTGCTATTTGTTGTCGCAAAAACAGTGTCATTATTTGGGCGAATCAAGCGTACTTTCCAAGTGTTTAGACCTTTTTCGCTGGGGTCGAAAGTACAGTTTGGAATACTATCAATGAATACTTTTCCAAAAATAACTTTGTTCGTATTTTGAGCGTTTGCATTGTGACAAAGCAAAAAAAGGAAATAAAAAACAATTGGTATTACTCGTTTTAAGTGCATGGTGTTAGATGATTGTGTTTTAGTGTTACAAAGATGGTTTTAAATGTTTGTTGTTGCAAAAATAAATTATTACATTTGCCAAAAATAAATTGATTTTTATTTGTTATAAAATATTAACAATCAATTGTTTATTTAATTTTTTTGCCAAAAAAATATTTTTTAAAACATGGAAAAAAATATAAAAAATACAGATTTAATGCTTGTTTTTAAGGTATTAGATGAGCAATCGTTGCGAGATTTACACCAGTTTGTTCGTTCTCCGTATTTTAATCAACGTGAAGATGTCGTCTTATTGTTCGATTATTTGCGACAATATTTTCCTAAAAAGAACGCTGATAAGTATTTTTTGAAAACAAAAGTTTTTGAAGCCATTTATGGCAAGGAGGAATTTGACGAGAAAAAACTACACTACCTTCTTTCTTTTTTACTAAAAATAATTCAAAAATACTGGATTGTCGCTGATTTGGAAGAGAGTCCAATTGAACAGCAAGAAAGAATATGTAAGGCATTGCGCCAAAAACACTTGGACAAACTTTTTTACAAAGAAGTCAATAAAGGGCATGAAATATTAGAAAAACAGCCTTTGCGTAATGCACTCTATCACAGGTACAAAGGTAGTTTTTTTTACGAATATTATGAGCATGAATCGTCACAAAAACGAGAAAATGATGTAAAACTACAAGAATGGAGCAATGAAATTGCGTTTGGTAGTATTATCAATACCTTGCGACAGGCGTGTTTGATGCTTTCTCACAGCCGAGTGATTAAAAAGCAATATGATATTCCTTTGATAAAAGAAGTTGTACAATATATTGAAAATCATGATTTTAGCAATTTACCAGAAATCAAAATTTACTATCATCTTTACTGTATGCTTGATGGAATAGAGGCGCATCTACATTATCAAAAAGCGCATGATTTATTGATTAAGATTTGGAAACAATTTTCTAATATGGAAGTAAGAAACATTGCAATTAGCTTGCTTAATTTTTGTACAAAAGAAATTAGAAGCGATGCGATGTATATAAAAGAAGGTCTAAAACTTTATAAATTTGGCTTAGATTCGGGTATTTTGCTTGAAAATAACTTGTTGGGCGTATATACTTACAAAAATATTGTGACTTATGCAGTTGGCGTAAAAGATTTTGACTGGGTTTTTCAGTTTATTCACGACTACAAAAATAAATTGGCTGCGGACAAGCAAGAAACATTTTTTACCTATTGTTTGGCAAATTATTATTTCAGAACTAAAAATTACGACAAGGCTCAAAAACTACTTAGTCAAGTAGAATTTAAAGATATTCTTTTAAATTTTGATGCCAAACGCCTACTGATGATGATGTATTTTGAAAACAATGAATTTGATGCGCTTGATGCGCTCTTGACCAGTTTTAAATCGTATATTCAACATCAAAATGATGTGAATGAGCAACATAAATTACTCAATATCAATTTGATAAATATGATAAAAAAAATGTTAAACATAAATTTGGATTCCAAACAAAATAAGCAAAAACTTCGAGAAGAAGTTCTTTCTATTCCCGTAATTGCGGAACGTGAATGGTTGCTGGCGAGATTGTCATAGCTGATTATTTTATAAGTATAAATGTTGGTAATAGTACTTAGTTTTTGTTTATCTTTGTCACGAATATTATCACAATTTATTAACTTTTATATATTTATAAAAATGAAATATATCTATTCTCTCGTTTTTTGTTTTTCTATTTTTGCAACTACCGTAATTGGTCAGAGCATGAATATGACATTGCTATCCACTTGGACAGACAATACTTTACCAATTAGTTCTGGTGTTCGCTTCAATGATTGTTGGGGCTTTGTAAAAGGCGCAAAGGAATATGCTGTACTTGGTTCGAGGTATGAAATCCACTTTTTTGATATAACGAACCCTACAGCTCCTGTAAATATCGCTAATTTTGACAATGGTTCGAATAGTGTTTGGCGGGATTTCAAGACCTATGGCAATTATGTGTATGCTGTTTGCGACGAAATTAACCCTTCTGCCGAAGGGCTAATTGTATTTGATTTTTCAGCATTGCCACTAGGCTCTATTACCCAAGTACATCAAAATAATATCACTTTTCAAAAAGCGCATAATATTTTTATAGATGAGCCAACGGGAAAACTCTACGTTGCTGGTGCGAATACTGCCAATATGATTATATTTGATTTGTTGGCAAATCCCGCTGCACCAACGGTGGTGTACAGTGGGAGTTTGGCAGGTGCTTATGTGCATGACGTTCATGTTCGCAACAATAAAATGTATTGCTCTCACGGCTTCAACGGAATGTATGTTTATAATGTGACCAATCCTGCAACGCCAGTTTTGTTGGGTAGTAATCTTGCACCAAATAGTGGGTATAATCATAGTAGTTGGCTCAATGCAAGCGGTTCTCATTTGATTATGGCAGAGGAAACTTGGGGCAAACCACTAAAAGTATTGAATGTAAACGACCCTTCTAATATGAGTATTGAAAGTACTTTTATTTCTGCGCTGATTCCTGGAACTTTCCCTGCGCCTTATGTCGGAAGCATTGTTCACAATCCATTTATCAAAGGCAATCTTTGTTATTTGGCATATTATCACGAAGGGATTCAAGTGTATAATATTAGTAATCCGTTAATGCCTGTCAGAGTAGCTTACTATGATACGGAGCCAACCAATACCAATTATGATAGTTATCAAGGCGCATGGGGCGTTTATCCTTACTTACCTTCTGGTACAATCATTGGCTCTGATGTGAAGAATGGTTTATTTTTGATGAGTGTAGCAGCTTCTGTTTTGCCTATTGAAATTAAGTCTTTCAATGTGAAAACAAACAAAGAAAAAGTCAATGTCGCTTGGGAAACGGAAAATGAAATTAATGTACAATCCTTTGATATTCAACGAAGTAGTGACGGAAAAGATTTTTTTAGTGTTCACACAGAAACACCAAAAGGAAAAGCCAATCGTAGTCAATCGTATCAGTGGAACGACGATGCGCCATTAGAAGGAACGAGTTATTATCGTTTGAAAACGATTGAAAAAGATGATCATTTTGAGTACTCGAAAATGGAAAGTGTACTGTTTGAGCGCAACACCATTCGTTTTTATCCGAATCCTATAAAAAATGAAATGCAAATTGATTTTGGAAAAAATAAAATCGAACAAAATGCAAATTATAGTTTTGAAATATATGACCTACAAGGAAAATTAATCCAAACGTTAAAACCTTTTTTAGGTGAAAAAACAATGCAAATTACGATTGATTTGCCAAACGGGCATTATTCTTTTTTATTAAAAAATGAAAATGAAATTATTTTAAAAGAAATTTTTAACGTTTTAAAATAAGTTCAAGTCACTTTTTTATTTGGTTCACCAACCATAATAAAATAACTGCACCAAGCAAAGTCATTACAAATGTTCCGACGGCACTTGTTGCCGCAATTCCCAGTAAGCCGAAAAGATAACGACCTATAAAGCTGCCAATAATACCAATAATGAGGTAATTGATAAGGCTCACTTGGCGGGATTTAACCAAAAAACTTGCCGCCCAACCAGCTGCCATTCCCAATAAGATAATTTGTACGATTTGGTTCATTTTTATTTTTTAAATTAAAATCGCCCCGTAAATGCTTATAACATACGGGGCGATTTTTTTATTATTCAAGAAAGATATATTATTTAGAATTATTCTCCTTTTCTCAAATTACTATGTTTTTGGCTATAACCAAAGTAAATAACCAAACCTAAAACCATCCAAGCCATTGCAACTTTCAATGTGAAAACATCAATTGCTACAATCATTCCCAAACAGATAATTGCGCCAAGTGGAGCAACCAACCAAGGCATTGGCGTACTGAATGGACGTTTCATATCTGGAAGGTTTTTACGCATGATTAAAACACCAATACAAACCAATACAAACGCCAACAAAGTACCGAATGATGTCAAATCGCCTGCCATGTGACCAGGGATAAACGCTGCAAATGCTGCGACAAACGCAAATACAATCCAGTTAGATTTGTAAGGTGTACGGTATTCAGGGTGTACTTCTGAAAAAACTTTTGGCAATAAACCATCGTTTGCCATAGAGAAGAATACACGGGATTGTCCCAACAACATCACCAAAATAACAGATGAAAAACCTGCCAAAATCGCTACTGTCACCAATGTTGCCAACCACTCATAACCTGGCATGTGTGCAGTAATTGTGTAAGCCACGGAAGCTTCTTTACCTTTCAAAGGATCAGCAAATTCGCTCCAATTGGCAACGCCTGTCAATACGTGGCCGAAAAGAATGTATAAAATAGTACAAACCACCAAAGAACCCATGATTCCGATTGGCATATCACGTCCTGGATTTTTTGCTTCTTGAGCAGTCGTTGAAACAGCATCAAAACCAATAAATGCAAAAAATACAATCGCAGCACCACCCAAAACACCACCGTAGCCATGTTTGAAAATACTGTTGTAACTAATAAGCGTATCGCCATTTGCATCTAAAACGGGCTTAGTACCTTCTGGAATGAAGTAAGGTGCATAGTTGGCAACATCAATAAACTGCCAGCCCACTGCAATAAATACCAATACGATACTTACTTTTAAAAATACAATTACTGCATTTACCTTTGCTGATTTGTCCGTTCCACGAATCAAAAGCAAGGTTAATGCCAACAAGATAACCAATGCTGGCAAATTCATAATTCCATTATGAACTACACCACTTGCATCAGCGACACTTTCCATCGGAGAGTGACACCATTCGTAGGGTATCGCTCCTCCCAGTAACTTATTTAGATATTCGCTCCATGCAATCGAAACCGTAGCTGCGCCAAGTGCATATTCCATTATCAATGCCCAGCCAATAATCCAAGCGACCATTTCGCCCATTGTAATGTACGCATAAGCATACGCACTACCCGAAATTGGAACAGATGCTGCAAACTCCGCATAGCATAGACCTGCCAATGCACAACCTACCGCCGCAACAATAAATGAAAGTGTTACCGCTGGTCCTGCGGCTTGCGCTGCTGCACTTGCTGTACGCACAAATAATCCTGCACCAATGATTGCTCCGATACCTAATGCAATCAAATTCCAAGCACCTAAAGTTCTTTTAAGTCCTTTTTCTGAATCTGCTGCCTGAGCCAAAATAGACTCCAGTGATTTTCTTGCCCAAATTTTTGACATGATTTCCGTTTTAACTTTTATGAAAATTATAATTGTTTAATAAATTAGTTTTTAAAATAAAAAACAAAACAAATAAAAAAAAACGAAATCGCAAAGGTTTTTTCAATAATATTTAAAAAAAACTTAAATATTGCTTGCATTTTGACAATTAACAAGTAAAGTCAAATCTATCCAATAAATAATTTTTACCACAATAATATTTCCTTATCTTTTCAGGTTAAACGCATCAATTAAGACATTTCTATGACAATTTAAGGATTGCCTTTATTGATAAAATCATAAATGACATCAAAAGCATATTGATTATCC
>JAYWHK010000173.1:0-60616 GCA_043777755.1 Saprospiraceae bacterium | reverse complement strand
TAAAAATAAAAAATTGATATTTTGCTATAAATTAAAATATTATTTTTCAAATTTTTTAAAAATGTTATGTTTTTAGAAAACTGGAACATCGAGTAATATTGTAAAAATTAGCGTTTTTAGTACTTTTTATTCAGATGAAAAAGTAGAAACAGAAAAACGACATTCGGAAGATATTCGTTTTGAAAATAAAAAAAAGATGGCAAGTATTGAGTATGTTTACAATGAGGAAAATGTAGTCGTCGATACTGTTATTTCGCTTTATCGTACTGATGGACAAATGAAAAGTTCAATTTGTAAAACAGGGAAAAGTGAAAGAAACAATGTCAAAATTTTTTACGATACAAAAGGAAATATTGATAAGATGAATTGGAATGGGAACATACTTTTTTATAAAAATGATTTTGAAAAAGATGGCATTTTGAAAAAATCTAAACATTTTCAGCCTGATTTCAATGCTGAAATAACTCAAAAATACAAATATTACAAAAACGGAATACTAAGAGAAGAAACTTCCAGTTTTGACGGAAATGAAATTTTACGAAAAAAATACAACGAAAAGGGATTGATTGAAAAGGAGATATTTATTGGAATGGCTGTTGGAACACCGAATTTTCAAAATAATTCGCAAATATTCGCAAGAACTCGCAATCCTTTCAATCCTAACGAGAAAATTTACCCCAATAATTCTTTTGCAATAATAAAACCAACAAATAGTCCAGAATGTATAATCGAATACAAATATGAAAATGACGTTTTGGTATCAAAAACGAATAGATTTAATGATTTGGAAAATTTGAAAATGATTTTTCATTACGATTCAGAAGGATATATTTCAACAATAGAATACAAAACCAGCGCAAATATTGTTTTTAGAACTGACGAATATAAAAAATGCAATTAAACCAAATCATCATTGGGGCGGCCCATACGGTTTCTCGAAATATCGAAAACATCAACATCGAAACCATCGAATTTGACAGCCGAAAGGTGTCGAAAGGCTCGTTGTTTGTGGCAGTTAGAGGAACGCAAGTTGATGGTCACGAGTATATTTTGAGAGCATTGGCAGCAGGAGCGAGTGCCGTGATCTGTGAAGAAATGCCAAAGGTTGTACCTGATGAAATTCCTTTTTTTCAAGTAAAAAATTCTGCCGAAGTATTGGGCATCGTAGCGAGTAATTTTTATGAAAATCCAAGTCAAAAACTAAAATTAGTAGGTGTAACTGGAACAAATGGTAAAACGACAACGGTTACACTTTTATATGACCTTTTTTCAAAGTTAGGCTATAAATGTGGTTTGCTTTCAACGGTCAGAAACAAAATAGCCGATAGGATAGTAGAGGCAACGCACACCACGCCAGACCCTGTGCAACTCAATAATTTGCTCAACGATATGGTCGAAAGTGGTTGTGAATATGCTTTTATGGAGGTCAGTTCTCATGCGGTTGAACAGCGTAGAATTGCTGGTTTGCATTTCGTCGGTGGTGCTTTTACCAATATTACGCACGATCATTTGGATTATCACAAGACTTTTGCCAACTATTTGGCAGCGAAGAAAAAGTTTTTTGACGATATGCCAAAAACATCTTTTGTCGTTACGAATATTGATGACAAAAACGGTCGGGTGATGACTCAAAATACCAAAGCAAAAAAAGTAACCTATAGTCTAAAAAACGTTGCGAACCACAAAGCCAAAATTTTAGACAATAGCATTACAGGTTTGCATTTAGACATTGATAATCAAGATTTTATCTGCCGTCTGATAGGTGAATTTAATGCTTATAATTTACTGATGGTCTATGCGATTGCGGTGAATTTGGACGTAGATAAAAACGAAGCCTTGGCGGTTTTGAGTGGTTTGACCGCTGCCGAAGGTCGTTTTGAGTACATGAGAAACGAAGAAAAAGACATTACTGCCATTGTTGATTATGCGCATACGCCTGATGCTTTGGAAAAAGTATTGAGTACCATTGACGATATGCTCGAAGGAAAAGGTCGAATTATTACAGTCGTCGGTTGCGGAGGAGATAGGGACAAGGAAAAACGACCAAAAATGGCAGCGATTGCTTGCGATTACAGCCAACAAGTGATTTTGACTTCCGACAATCCACGCAGCGAAAGCCCTGAACAAATCATCAAAGATATGGAAATGGGCGTTTCTGCTAAAAATGACCGTAAAATCTTGAGCATCACTGACCGAGAACAAGCCATCAAAACAGCTTGTCGTTTGGCACAAAAAGGCGATTTTATATTGGTGGCAGGCAAAGGACACGAAAAATACCAAGAATTTGAAAACAAGCGTAGGGTGTTTTTTGATGATAAAAAAATTCTCAGTGAACAGCTAATAATTAACAACTAACAGCGAACAATTAACAATATTATTTTTCGCTGAAAAAAACCATGTTAAAAAGAGTCATACAACTAAAAAAAGAGCTTGATGCCCTTCGTCCGATTTCGCAAGCGCAAGAACAGCGCATTATGCAGAAGTTTAGGTTGGGTTGGAATTACCATTCCAATCACCTCGAAGGCAATACCTTGACTTTTGGTGAAACGAAAGCACTGATACTTTTTGGTTTGACAGCGCAAGGAAAGCCTTTTCAAGACCATATAGAAATGTCGGGTCACGATGAAGCCGTAAAATGGATTGAAGAAGTAGTCAAACAAGAACGACCTCTCAACGAGGCTTTTATCAGAGAGTTGCATACGTTGATTTTGAAAGAATCAAGTGAAAAAAAATCACAAACAACTGATGGAAAAATAGTTACGAGAAGAATAGAAGTAGGAAAATATAAAACGCAACCCAATCATGTTTTGACAAAAACAGGTGAAATGTTTTACTTTGCAACGCCAGAGGAAACACCAGCCAAAATGAATGACTTGATGAATTGGTACAGCGAAGAACGTAAAAAAGAAGAAACGAATCCAGTACTTTTAGCAACAGAATTTCACTACCGTTTTATCAGAATACACCCTTTTGACGATGGAAATGGACGAACTGCAAGACTATTGATGAATTTTATTTTGATGAGTTACGGCTATCCGCCCGTCATCATCAAAACAACAGATAAACAACAGTATTTCAACGTATTACAATTGGCAGACGCAGGAAATATTGAGCCTTTTATCTTATATATCGCTGAAAATCTTGTACATTCATTGGAAATTATGATAAAAGGCGCAAAAGGTGAAAATATAGATGAAGATGATGATTTAATGAAAGAAATTGCACTGTTAGAAGTGGATTTGAGGAATTTGGGAAGTAGTAAAAAATTGATTAAATCTTATGAATTAGTAAATGATATATGGGAAAATTTTATTACTCCTTTTTTTAAAAAACTCCTTTATTACAATGAAGCATTTGCTAAATATTATGTTAGTTATACTACTAATATACAATATTTGAGTTATGGTAGTTATGTTGATAAAGATGATTTTCCATCATTAACACAAATATTACATGAAAGGGATAGAGATACAAGAGATTTTGACACTATTGGAATAAATGAATTTAGGTTTTCATGTTATTTTAATATATTTCGTTATTCAAAATTTAGTGAATTTGGCTATTCCGATGATTTTACTATACTTTTTCATGCTACCGAATACAAAATTAGGTATGATAGAAAAGATATTATTAGTAGATCTTATGATGAGCAACCAAGTCATGAAGAATATGATAATTTTCTTAAAACAATAATAAATAAACATAAAGAGGTTATTCAAGAATATATTAAAGAAAAAAGAAATTCTGACGATTTGACAAAGGCTATAGAAAATATCATAAATGAAAAAACCTAAAAAATAAAACTAATTTCCAAATCAAAAAGTCCTCCCATCAGGGGAGGATTTAGGAGAAGCTTATGCTATACACATTATTCCATTGGTTGGGCGAAAACTACCACATTCCAGGCGCACGATTGTTTGAATACATCACGTTTCGTGCTGGCATGGCAATCATATTATCTTTGGTAATTTCTTTGTTGATAGGACGAAGAATTATTGAACGTTTGCAATTGTTACAAATCGGCGAAATCGTCCGTGATTTGGGATTAGAAGGACAAATGCAAAAAAAAGGTACGCCTACAATGGGTGGTATCATTATCATTTTGTCGATTTTAGTACCTTGTTTGTTGTTTGCTCGTTTGGATAATATTTACATACAATTGATGATTCTGACCACTGTTTGGCTCGGAATGATTGGGTTTATAGACGATTATATTAAAGTTTTCAAAAAAGACAAAGAAGGTTTGGCGGGTCGTTGGAAGATTTTGGGACAAGTTATTTTGGGTTTAATCGTTGGTTTGGTGATGTTGTACCACAAAGATGTGGTTGTTCGCATGACACCAAAACAAGCACAAGAGTATGGTTATCAAGTAGTTAAAGAAGTAAAAGGTTTGGATAAAAGAGGTTTGGAGAAAGACATGGTATATGTGAAAGCACCTTTGACGAATGTTCCTTTTATGAAAGGAAATGAGATGGATTACGGAAAAATTGTAACTTGGTTTGGCGTAGAACCGAGCAAATGGCTTTGGTTATTGTTTGTGCCGTTCATCATTTTGATAGTCACCGCAGTGAGCAATGCCGCCAACTTAACAGATGGACTTGATGGCTTGGCAACAGGAACTTCGGGCATCATTGGCGCAACACTGATTGTTTTGGCTTATGTGTCCTCAAATGTCTTGTTTGCAGACTATTTAAAAATATTATACCTGCCCAATACAGCAGAATTAGTGATTTTTATGTCTTGTTTTATGGGCGCTTGTATAGGGTTTTTGTGGTACAATACCTATCCAGCAAAAGTCTTTATGGGCGATACGGGCAGCTTGACTTTGGGTGGAATCATAGCAGTAATGGCAATTTTGATAAGAAAAGAACTATTAATACCAATATTATGCGGTATTTTTGTCGTAGAAAACTTATCCGTAGTGATGCAAGTCAGCTACTTCAAATATACAAAAAAGAAATACGGAGAAGGTCGTCGCATCTTTTTGATGTCGCCGCTTCACCACCATTTTCAGAAAAAAGGAATCCCTGAAGCACGCTTGGTAACACGTTTTTGGATAGTAGGAATTATTTTGGCAGTTGTAACTATTATTACACTGAAAATAAGATAACTGGAGTTCGGACTTTAGTCCGAATAAACTATATTTTTTATAAAAAATGAAAAAAATACTCTTTTTACTCTTGGTTTTGCAAGTAAATGTGGTTTTTGGGCAGCTTAAACTGTCTGAAAATCTGCGTTTAGATGATTATTCTATTGCAGAAATTGAAAAAAAAATTTTTCATAAAAACGATAAAAAAATAGTTAAAAAGATAGAGTTTATCAACGATGATGAAGATAAAGTAACGGCAATCTACAATAAAGATGGAAAGTTAAATGAGCTTTATTCCTATCACTTCCAAAAGGCGGGAAGAATGACAATAGAACATAGAGTGAATGTAGTTTATGACGAAAGAGGAAATATAGCGTTGGAGACATATCAAATGGATAAGGATGACAAAAAATATGGAAGTTATTTTAGATTTAGTGATAAAATTTCTAAAATTGAAATGCTTTTTCATTTAAAGTATTTTGAAAGTGATGCAATTGATAATATTGTTATTGAAAAAATTGATCATCAAAATAATACAAAAGAGTACAGGTATTACAACATTAATGCTAAAAAGTACAAAATTGGTATAAAAGATACAATAAAGATTACTAAACTATTAGATGAAAGCGAGGCTTTGAAACAGTTTGACTTGGGGAATTTGACTTTTTTGGGGTACGATACATACCAATATGAAAACAATAAAGTTGTACGAATAACCTCACAAATTAATCGTAACAATGAGCTTGGCGATATTTCTAAACGAGAGTTAAAGTATGAAAATGATAGAGTTGGATATTCTTTTGAAAATGGAAAAGTCGTAGCGAGATTTTATGTGTCTGATCTTGGAAATATTGAGGAGGTCTATACGACAGAACCTTATAATATGAAAGAAATCAATAAAGATAGACATACTTATGATGAATATGGCAATTGGAGGACTTTTACTATGCCAACGGTAGGTGATTTTGATGAAAAAATTATATTAAAATTAAAACGCAAAATAGAATATTACGATAAATAAATGAACCAAAATCTAACATATACTACAAATCAAAAAGTCCTCCCATCAGGGGAGGATTTAGTCACGAAGGACTCCTTTGGAGGAGGGGCTAAGGTTGTCATTCTTGGTGCTGGCGAATCTGGCACAGGCGCAGCCATTCTTGCCCAAAAAATAGGTTATGATGTATTTTTAAGTGATAATGGAAGCATTAAAGACAATTACAAACAAGAACTCAGAGAAGCGAACATCGCTTTTGAAGAAAATGGACATTCCATTGAAAAAATCATGGCAGCTGACTTAGGCATTAAAAGTCCAGGGATTCCCGATAAAGTCCAGTTAATCAAGGATCTAAAAGAAAAAGGAACAAAAATAATCAGCGAAATAGAATTTGCAAGCCGTTATACAGATAAAAAAATAATCGCCATCACAGGCTCAAATGGAAAAACCACCACTACTTCCCTTACGCATCACCTCATGGAAAAATGCGGTTTTGATGTCGAAGTTGGTGGAAATATAGGATTTAGTTTTGCAAGATTGGTAGCGAATGAAATCGAAAATCGAAAATCGAAAATCGAAAGTCAAAATACAGAGGTTGAGCGAAGCACCCTTAGTCAGGAAGTCCCTCCTTTGGAGGGATTTAGGGAGGACTTTTTTATTCTCGAAATCTCCTCTTTCCAACTCGACAACTGTTACGATTTTGCCCCTAATATCGCTATGATTCTGAACATAACACCCGATCATTTGGACAGATATGAGTACGATATGAACAAATACATTGCATCGAAATTCAGAATTACACAAGCACAAACAGAGCAAGATTTTTTTATATACAATGCTGACAATCAAAATACTACGAATTTTTTAAGTGAAAAATACAATGCCAAACCTCAAAAAATAATGGTTAAAAAAAGCCTTTTTGACATTGGTATTTTGCGTTATCCAGAGTACAATTTGGAGTTTAACCTAAAAGGAACGATGCTCAAAGGCGAACACAATTGGTTCAACGCTTATTGTGCGGTAAAAGCAGTTTTGTTGTCAGGAGGAAAAGCTGAAGACATACAAAAAGGCTTAGAAACGTTCAGTCCAGTAGCGCACCGTTTGGAATTTGTCGCAAAAATCAATGACATCGAGTATATTAACGACAGTAAAGCAACCAATGTAGATAGTGTTTTTTATGCACTTGGCGCAATGGATAAGCCTACGGTTTTGATTCTCGGCGGACAAGACAAAGGAAATGATTACGACCAAATCGCTGATTTAGTCAAAGAAAAAGTAAAATGTATTGTAGCGATGGGCGTAGATAATTCACCAATCATTAATTATTTTCAGGATTTTGGAATACCAGTAGTTGAAACGAACAGTGTAGGGGCTGCCCTTGCGGCTGCCCAACTCTACGCAGTTGCCAATGATACCATTTTATTATCACCAGCGTGCGCCAGCTTTGATTTGTTTAAAAATTATGAAGACCGAGGAGATCAATTTAAAAATGAAGTTTTTTTAATATAGTTTTAAAGTTAGAATGTTACATTGTTAAAATGTTCTAACGTAGATTTAACATTCTAACACTACAACATTCTAACACTTTCTCAATGCCAACAATTACTAAATTTGAAGATTTAGAAATATGGAAATTAGCTGAATTGCAAGAAAAAGCCATATTTCAATTAACATTAAAAGGATTATTTGCAAAAGATTTTGGTTTGATTGACCAAATAAGGCGATCGAGTAGTTCTGTAATGGACAATGCAGCCGAAGGTTTTGAGCGAGGAGGAAGATTAGAATTTAGAAACTTTTTAAGTTACTCAAAAGGCTCAAATGGAGAAGTACGCTCCCAGATTTATACAGCAAATAATAGAGGATATTTAACAAAAGAAATTTTTGAAGAAAGAATCTTAAATAACAAAGAAATTTCAATAAAAATTAATAAAATGATTGAATATCTAACAAAAACTGACATTAAAGGAACTAAGTACCAATAAAAACAATTTAACAATTTAACACTCTAACAATTTGAGCTTAGCAAACAAACTCATAGCCGAACTTCGGGGCGACAAAGCAATCTGGATGATTGTCATTTTGTTATCGCTATTTTCCTTGTTGATTATTTATAGCTCAACAGGTCGCATTGCGTATCTTGAGCATGAAGGCAACAATTCTTTTTATCTTTTTCGTCAAATGATGGTCATTGCGGGCGGTTGGTTCATTATGTATTTGTGTTATAAAATGCACTATTCGAGATTTTCGCAAATTGCACCATTTTTATTAGCGATAGCGATACCATTATTGGCATTTACATTGGTTTTTGGTGTGAATATTAATGATGCAAAACGTTGGATTCGCATTGCGGGCGTTTCATTTCAAACATCTGATTTTGCAAAAATAGCTTTAGTATTGTTTGTTGCAAGAGCGATTGCCTCCAAACAAGACCGAATCAAAGAGTTTTCAGGGGCATTTGTTCCCATCATTTTACCGATAGTTATTGTTTGCGGACTGATTGCGCCAGCCGATTTGAGTACAGCAATTATTCTTTTTGCGACTTGTTTTGCGATGATGTTCGTTGGGCGTATCGAAATAAAATATTTAGGTGCATTGGTATTGTCAGGTTTGGCAGCTTTTGCGATGATTTTTTTCATAGGAATCCAAACCAGTTTAATACCTCGTGTACACACTTGGGTCAAACGTGTGAGTGATTTTGTTGGTGATTCAGACGGTGGTTATCAAATTATGCAAGCCAAAATCGCCATTGCAAGAGGTGGTTGGTTTGGTGTTGGGCCAGGCAATAGTTTGCAACGAAATTATTTACCATCGCCTTATTCTGATTATATTTACTCTATTATTTGTGAAGAATATGGCTTGTTTGGTGCATTTTTTATATTAGGATTGTACGTGATGTTATTTTTTAGAGTAACAGGATTGGTTACAAAAACTGCCAAAACATTTGGCGCAATGTTGGCAATGGGCTTGTGTTTACTGATTGTGATTCAAGGGGTTACGAATATGTGTGTATCAGTACACTTGATTCCAGTGGCGGGTTTAACCTTGCCAATGGTAAGTATGGGAGGAACATCTTTTTGGTTTATGTCCATTGCAATGGGCATGATTTTGAGTGTTTCAAAACAAGTAGAACGAGAACAATTTGAAGCAGAATAACTGGAGTTCGGGTTTTAACCCGAACAAAAAATTTGGGTTAAAACCCGAACTCCAAAACAAATTACAAATAAAAAATTCGGTTTAAAACCCGAACTCCAGTATGAAAATAATCATCTCAGGCGGAGGCACAGGCGGACATATTTTTCCAGCCATAGCGATAGCAGATGCGGTCAAAGCGAAAGACCCATCAGTACAAATTCTTTTTGTCGGCGCAGAAGGCAAGATGGAAATGGAGCGTGTACCAAAAGCTGGTTATGATATTATTGGACTTCCTGTGGCAGGATTTCAACGCAGTTTGAATGTTGAAAACATACTAAAAAACCTTGTCTTTCCTTTCAAATTGCTAAAAAGCCTTTGGAAAGCAAGGCAAATTATTAAAAAATTTAAACCAGATGTTGTTGTTGGAGTAGGCGGATATGCCAGTGGACCAATACTGAAAGTCGCAATGGCGCAAGGCGTAAAAGGTTTGATTCAAGAACAAAATTCTTTTGCAGGCGTAACCAATAAACTTTTGGGAAAAGACGTGAAAAAAATCTGCGTGGCGTATGACAATATGGAAAGATTTTTTCCACAAGAAAAAATAATCCACACGGGAAATCCTGTTCGTCAAGATGTTTGGGACAATCAAATTCAGCAAAACGAAGCAAGGAATTTTTATAATTTAGATAAAAATAAAAAAACAATTGTCCTGATAGGCGGTTCGCTTGGTGCAAGAACCATGAACCAAGCCTTGCGTGACAACCACAAACTCATAGCACAAAATCCTGAGATTCAGATACTTTGGCAATGTGGAAAAATTTACATCGAAGAATATTCAAAATGTGAAACTGCCCAATTGCCCAATGTGAAAATAACTGCATTTTTAGAAAAAATGGATATGGCTTATGCCGCTGCTGACGTAGTAATAAGTAGAGCTGGTGCATTGTCTATTTCAGAGATTTGTGTTATAGGAAAAGCAGCGATTCTCGTTCCTTCGCCCAATGTTTCGGAAGACCATCAGACTCAAAATGCTTTGGCACTCGTGAATAAAAACGCTGCCATCATGGTCAAAGACATTGAAGCCAAGAATGAAATGGTAAAAACAGCTTTTGATTTAATTAATAATGAAAAATTAATAATGAATCTGAGCGAGAACGTCAAAAAATTAGGGAAACCAAACGCAGCGAGCGACATAGCAAACGAGATTTTTAAACTTTGATAATTATTGTTTTGGTGTTGTTTATCAGTTGTTTGAAATTGTTTGTTGCCTTCGGCGTTTTAATCGTACAAACAACCGATAAACAACAACTAAACAACCGATAAACAAAAATAAAAAAAATGAATTTAGAAAACATAAAAACGGTATATTTTATAGGCATTGGCGGCATTGGAATGTCGGGTATTGCAAGATATTTTCATAGTCGTGGAATAAGTGTACACGGTTATGACAAAACCAGCACCGTTTTGACTCGAACTTTGGAAAGCGAAGGAATGACAATTCACTACGAAGACAACGTGAGTTTAATTCCCCAAAACATAGATTTAGCCGTTTGGACACCAGCGATTAAAGACCTTCGAGAACTTGATTTTTTAAAAGAAAACAATATTCCTTTAAAAAAACGTGCAGAAGTTCTGGGCATCATCAGCCAAGGAATGAAATGCGTAGCGATTGGCGGAACACATGGCAAAACAACCACCAGTTCTTTGACAGCGCACCTTTTGAAAGTTGGTGGATTGGACAATGTTGCTTTTTTGGGCGGTATTGCTGAAAATTATGGCTCAAATTACATCGCTGGAAAAGGAGAATGGGTCGTTGTCGAAGCCGACGAATTTGATAGAAGTTTCCTTTGGTTGCACCCTGACATCGCAGTAGTAACGAGCATGGATGCTGACCACCTTGATATATATGGAACAGACGAAGAAATTAAAAAATCTTTTAATCTCTTTGCAAACCAAACTAAAGCTGGCGGAACGGTCTATACTAAACCCGAACTGCCATTAGTTGTTGATAAAGAAGGTGTCGCAAAAGAATTCTATACACTTGATATTCAATTAGATATGATTCCTGTAAAAGATTTATCTCCACTGGCGAAAGATAGAGAGCTTCTGATTATGGGTACTAATCTACGTGCAGAAAGAGGTTATTTTGTCTTTGATTTTGAAAGTCCATTAGGCAATTACGAAACCTTGCAATACACGCAGCCTGGTGGACACAATGTTGAAAATGCGACAGTAGCCGTGGCAATTGCGCAACAATTGGGCGTAACGGAAGAAAAAATTAGAGAAGGACTCAAAACGTTCAAAGGCATACGTCGCCGTTTTGATTTTATCGTACAAAATGAAAAAGTAGTATATATTGATGATTATGCACATCATCCGACAGAACTCAATGCAGCGATTTCGTCAGCGAGAATGTTGTATCCGAACAAAAAGATTTTGGGTGTTTTTCAACCACACCTTTATACTCGGACAAGGGATTTTCAAGAAGGTTTTGCCGAATCTTTAGACAAATTAGATGAGATTTTGCTCATGGACATTTATCCAGCAAGAGAACTTCCAATTGAAGGTGTAACGTCAGATATTGTTTTTTCAAAAATGAAAAATAAAAATAAACAGCGTGTGACAAAAGAAAACCTCATGGAAATTTTGAAAACACGTGAATATGATGTTATTTTGACCCTCGGAGCAGGAGATATAGATGTGTTTGTACAGCCAATCGCTGAATTTTTAATGAATAATTAAAAATGAATAATTAAAAATTTACGAGATGGAAAAAGAAAATCAAATTGCAGAAAAATCGTACAAGTTTGCAATTAGGATTGTGAAATTATATCAATATTTGTGTAAAACACAAAATGAATACATACTTTCTAAGCAAATTGTAAGAAGTGGAACATCCATTGGTGCAAACATTGAAGAAGCCATTGCTGGACAATCAAGAAATGATTTTGCTGCAAAACTTCAAATCTCTTTAAAAGAAGCAAGAGAAACTCGTTATTGGTTAAGGTTGCTGAAGGATACAGATTATATAGAACCAAAATTAGCGGACTCTTTAATAGTTGATTCAGAAGAAATTATAAAGATATTGACCACAATCTTAAAAACTACACGAGAAAACGCAGCTAAAAAGCAGTAATAATTAATTATTTTTAATCAAAATTATTAATTATTAATTATTAATTATTAATTATTAATTATAAAATACTTTGCGAATTTCAGGAAAATACATACGTTTAGGCTGGGTAGCCTTTTTTGTCATAGCAGGCATACTGTTATTGGCGGCAATTGCACGTCGAAAAAACAGTGAAATCAAAGAATTAAAGGTTGAAATCAAAAAATCAAGCGAAACGGAGAACATGGTGTCAGAAATTCACGTTGAAGATGTGATTAAAAAAGCTTTTGGCTCGAATTTAGTAAATACACAAGTAGAAGACCTTGAAATCAGTCGTGTCGAGCAAGCACTGGAGCAAGATCCAGCAGTTGGCGATGCAGATGTATATATGGACGCTGCAAATCGCTTGCAAATCAACATCACACAAAGAGAACCAATTTTGCGAATTCGTGACAATGGAGGAGGAGATTATTACATTGACCCAAAAGGAAAAAAATTCCCTTGGTCAAAAGAATTTACACCACGTGTATTGGTCGCAACAGGACATATTCCTGTGTATCAAGAAGATTTTGAGAAAAAAGAACGTTCAATCTTAAAAGATTTAGTAAATTTGACACGTTTTATTAGAGAAAATGAATTTTGGAATAAGATGATTCAGCAAGTTCATGTAACAGATAAAAACGAATTTATCTTGATTCCTTTAGTTGGAAACCACAAAATCATGTTTGGCGATGCCGATGAAATGGAAGCAAAATTCCACAAACTCGAAATTTTTTACAATCAAGGATTAACCTACAAAGGCTGGCAAGAATACGATGTCGTGGACATTAGATACAAAGGACAGGTGGTTGGACGAAAATTATAATTCAAAATAAAACAACATACTATATAATAAAAAATCAATTTTTTCTAAAAAAATGTTGGGAAGAATATTTGAATACTTAGAAAAAATTGATTTTAAAAGAGAGAGAAAACGATATGCAACAATTTAATACACAACCAAACGACGTAGTTGCTGCACTTGACATAGGAACTACAAAAGTCTGCGCCATTGTCGGGCGTAAAAACCAGTACGACAAAATTGACATTCTTGGCATCGGCAAAGTTGAGAGCGAAGGTGTCATGCGTGGCGTTGTCACCAATATTGAAAAAACGGTGAACGCCATCAAAGAAGCAGTAAGTATTGCAGAACGAGCAGCAGGTTTTCCTGTCAAAGTCGTTCATGTTGGCATCGCTGGGCAACACATCAAAAGCCTACAACACCGTGGCATTTTGATGCGTGACAACAACCATACAGAAATCAGCCAACGAGATATTGACCGACTAATTGGCGATATGTACAAGTTGGTTTTGCCGCCAGGCGACAAAATTATCCATGTCATTCCACAAGAATATACTGTTGATAATGAAGCAGGTATTACTGACCCAATTGGTATGTCAGGTGTACGTTTGGAAGCGAATTTTCATATCATTACAGGGCAAATCACCGCATCAAACAACATTTACCGTTGTGTGGAGCGTTGTGGTTTGAAGGTTGCCGATATGATTCTCGAACCAATTGCTTCTGCAATGGCGGTACTTTCCAACGAAGAGAAAGAAGCTGGTGTCGCACTCGTGGATATTGGCGGTGGTACTACAGATATTACTATTTTCCATGAAGGAATTATTCGTCATACAGCCGTCATTCCTTTTGGTGGAAATGTTATCACTAAAGACATCAAAGAAGGCTGTACTGTAATGCAACATCAAGCCGAAAAATTGAAGGTGAAATTCGGTGCAGCATTAGCGGAAGAAGTTTTTGACAATAGAATTATCACGATTCCTGGTTTGAACGGACGTGAACACAAAGAAATTTCTGAAAAAAATCTTGCATTGGTTATCCAAGCACGTATGGAAGAAATTTTGGATTATGTCATGTGGGAAATCCGTCGTAGTGGTTACGAGCGCAAACTGATTGGCGGTATCGTCCTTACGGGAGGCGGTTCTTTGCTCAAAGATATTGATAAATTGTGCGAATTTCATACAGGTAATTTGACTCGAATTGGCATTCCAATTGAACATTTGGCGCATGGATATGCGGAACAAGTGTGCAGTCCGATTTTTGCAACAGGCATTGGTCTTTTGATGAAAGCAGCGAATGAAATGGAATTGACTCCTGAAAAATTCGATGTTCCAGAAGTCAAAACAACAGATCCTGAGGAAATAAAAATGAATAATATCGCCCCAGAAAAACCAGGAAAATCTGAGGAGCAAGAAGATTCAGAAGAACGCCGTGGTTGGTTGAACAATATGTTCAAGAAAACTAAAGAGTGGTTCGAGGCAGAGCCTGATACTGAGTTTTAAAAGGTCACAAAAAGTTAATTTATTTTAAGAATTATACATATTGATTTTCAATAAATTATAAAAATATTTAAAACATATAAGTTTAATAATAATGGAGTTATAAATGTTTAAAATTTTTTTATATAAATTACTTGATTCTTAATAAAAATAGACTTACATTTGTACTTCATTATCAAGTAATTAGAGAAAACTATACATCTTCCTTGCTGTAAAACATATAGAGAAAACACTATCCTTACGGCAAGAATTCAGACTAAATTTAAAAAAAAAAACAAACACTATTTTTTATTTTTTTGAAAAAAATGAAAAATAGACAAATAATTTGAACGGCACGAGAAAGTAGGCACGTTTTTGGACTTTGTGTATTTGAATTTTAAAATTCATTTATTAACAATAACAAAATCCTATCTTAGCAACTGGAAAAGGAATCTATTTTTTTTAGTTCTTAAGATGTATTTTCCCAAACCGAATTTTATCTTATTTTGTATGTAATTCACACTGGTCACATTTGGCTTGGTTGTAGCTATGTCTATACATCAAGTCTTAAATTGTCCCATTTTAGCGTTACATCCATGTAAAATCCAAGACTTATGTTCGATTTACCTACATCAAAAGAACAAAATATTATCTTAGTAATCGGCGTCGGTGGTGGCGGTAGCAATGCCGTGAACCAAATGTTCAAGAATGGCATTACTGGCGTGGACTTTATGATTTGCAATACAGACAATCAGGCTTTAGTAAAAAGTCCAATTGCTCAACAAATAAAACTTGGGCCGCAACTTACAGCGGGTCTTGGAGCTGGTTCTATGCCCGAAAAAGGCAAACAAGCTTGTATTGAAAGCGTTGATGAAATTCGTACAAAATTGTCAGATGGCTACAAAATGGTCTTCATTGCTGCTGGAATGGGCGGCGGTACAGGAACTGGTGCAGCTCCTATTATCGCAAAAATTTCAAAAGAAATAGGCTTACTAACAGTCGGAATTGTAACAACACCTTTTAACTTTGAAGGGAAAAAGCGTGTCACACAAGGTCTTGAAGGAATCGACGATTTGCGAAAAAATGTAGATACACTTATTGTTGTTTCCAACGATAAACTACGTGATATTCATGGTAATATGGGTATTTCTGATGCGTTTCGTCAGGCGGATAGTGTCTTGGCAACCGCTGCAAAAGGTATTTCTGAAATCATTACGGTTCCAGGATATGTGAATGTGGATTTTGCAGATGTCGAAACTGTTATGCGTAGTTCTGGTGTTGCGATTATGGGTATTGCAAGCGCAGAAGGCGATGACAGAGCGATTAGAGCAATTGACGAAGCTTTAAATTCTCCTTTATTGGAAGAAAATAGCATCGTAGGCGCAAAAAGTATTTTACTGAATATTTCTTATGGAAAGAAAGAGGCGACGATGGACGAAATTTTCTCCATTACCTCTTTTGTTCAAGAAGAAGCAGGTGATGCCAATTTGATTTGGGGTAACTGCTATGATGAGAGCTTGGGTGACAAATTAAGTGTCACAGTTATAGCTACTGGTTTTGAATCAAATACAAACAATAACTTTGTTAATAATAGTGCATCGTCAATTAGAAACGTTATTACGTTAGACAGTCCCGACGATGAAAAAAAAACTAAAAGCAATGTTTCGTCGTTGTATGATTTAGGAACTCGTCCGAGTGACAGTTCCCGAGTGATAGAATTTGATGCGCCAAAGGCAAATTCTTCTAATTACGAGCGTTACCAACGCAATCACTATTCTCGTCAAGAACCTTTTGCCCGTGCGACACCGCAGCAAGTAGCTGTTCAAGATGACAAGCGATTGGACGATGAACGCCGCCGTAAATTGACACAAGAAGCCGCACTTCGTCGTGAGCGTTTACGCCAGATGAGCGTAAAAATGAATACACCTCAGAATGTTGTTGATTTGGAAAGCGAACCAGCATACCTTCGTCGTGGTTATTCTTTGGATAGTGTAGGACATTCTTCTGAGCCGACGATTTCTCGTTGGAGCATCACGGAAGAAGGTGAGCCGCAAATCAAGCAAAATAATTCTTTTTTGCACGATAATTTAGATTAATTTTTGTAACTTACTTAAAAATAGTTCGTTATAAGTTCTACAAAAAAATTAAAGTAATTTTTTTCATGCGTTATATAAACTCACTCGTTTCGCGACGGGTGAGTTTTTTAAGTTCTATCCATCGCTTTCACAATGAAAGAAAACAGCTCATAAAAAACACTGAACTTAGCCGTGTGAAAGCAAAATTTATCATTGACGAAATTTCAAAATCTACAAATATGAGTACTTACGATGTTTTATTCCAAGATGCTGTTCAGCAAGGTATCGAAAAAGGTATCGAAAAAGGTGTTGAAAAAGGTATCGAAATTCAAGAGCATAGAAAAAACCTTGATTTTGTAAATAGCCTTATTATTTCAACCGATTTTGATGATGAAAAAATAGCTACTTTGGTTTGTGTTGATGTTGCTTTTGTTGAGGAGCAAAGAAAGTTATCAAAATCTTAGATTGTACCAAAACTCATTCGTTGCACAACGGATGAGTTTTTTACATTAAAAAAAACAATTTTTATTTATTTTTGTTTTAGTAATTTATCATTCACAATTCATCATTTTTTCATGATTACAGTTATTTCAGGAACAAATAGAGTAGGGAGCAATACTTTAAAAATTGCCAAACATTACGTTCAATTATTGCAAAAAAATAGTGCAGAAGCGGAAGAAATTAGACTTTTGGATTTGGCAAATATTCCGTTGAGCTATTACGAAAATGATACGCTTGCTGGCGACAGTCAGCATCCAGAATTGCGTAAAATTCAAGAAGATTTTATCATTCCTGCGGACAGATTTGTTTTTGTGATTCCAGAATACAATGGAAGTTTTCCAGGTGTTTTGAAAATGTTTATTGATGTTTGTTCAGTTTACATGATGAAAGAATCGTTTAAAATTGGAACGAAAAAAGCACTTTTAGTTGGTGTCGCCAGTGGTCGTTCTGGTAATTTGCGTGGTTTGGAACACTTCTCAGGTGTTTTAAATTACTTAAATGTAATCGTTTTACCCAATCATTTGCCTATTTCGAGCGTTCATAAGTTGATGGACTCGGAAGGAAATGTTACTGATGCGGATACGGTCAAAGCAACTGAGGCACAGGTTGTGGATTTTTTGAAAATGTAAAAATGAAAATATTAATAATCTCAGCAACCACTTTTGAAATCCAACCTACGATTGATTTTTTTCAAGAAAATAAAGAAAAAATCAATGTAGCGTTGGATTTTGTTGTTACAGGCATCGGGCAAGTAGCGACCACTTTTCATTTGATGAAAGCATTACAAGGTGCTGATTTTCAGATGCTTATTAATGTTGGTGTCGCTGGTGCTTACGACTCAAAACTCAATTTGGGCGATGTGGTCAATGTGGTTATAGAAGAGTTTGGCGATTTGGGCGCAGAAGACAATGATGGCTCTTTTATCAATTTTTATGAAAATGGGCTTATTCTTTCTGATGATTTTCCATTTATGAAAGGTAAAATGTACAATATTTTTGGTTCAGAATTCGATTTTTTACCACAGGTAAAAGGATTGACTGTCAATAAAGTACATGGTTTTTTGCCTTCTATTGAACGTACAAAACAATATTTTCAAGCCGATGTGGAAACCATGGAAGGCGCAGCTATTTTTTATACTTGTTTGCAATCCAATATTAATTTTTTAGAAATTAGAGCAATTTCAAATTACGTAGAAGCTCGAAATCGAAACAACTGGCAAATGCCACTCGCCATCGCAAATCTGAATAAAGTATTGATTGAAATGTTGTGTTCGTTTTAAAAAAATTAAGACCTCCCTAAATCCCTCCAAAGGAGGGACTTTCAAATAGAGAGTAAGTAAGCTGTAAGTTAATTGACCAATTAAAAAATAATTTTTTTACTTTCATTATAAATTTCCTATCTTTGTGATGCTAATACTATTTTAGTCTTGAGAAAACATCTTAATATCTACAATGACCAATTCTTCACTTTTGATGATGGTAATGACTTGTGGGATTACCACAATTATTACTTTTTATTTATTTTGGAAAGTTTTAACAACTCCACAACGCACGCAAACTTCCAAGAAAGATCAGTGGCAATCTCGTATTGGATTGATTTTGGCAATGGCGGGCAATGCCGTAGGTTTAGGTAATTTTTTGCGTTTTCCTGTTCAAGCAGTACAAAATGGCGGTGGTGCATTTTTGATTCCTTACTTGGTATGCTTCTTTTTGATGGGTATTCCTCTCCTTTTGGTTGAATGGGCATCAGGCAAGTATGGAGGTAAATTCAAGCAGCACAACCCACCATTTATTTTTGATAAAATGGGCGATTCTCCGTTATGGAAATACATCGGAACATTTGGGCTTTTTACGACATTAATAGTCGCTTCCTACTATATATACATTGAATCTTGGGCGTTGAGTTATGTTTTTTATTCTATTTTGGGTGTGTTTCAAAATATGAATCAGACGCAGATTACACAATTCTTCAATGATTACATTGCATTACAAAACAATATTCCAGTTATTTCGTGGTTGTTTTGTTTGGTCTTACACCTTTATTTCTTATCAAGAGGAGTTGGCGGAGGTATAGAAAAAGTAGCACGGATTGGTATGCCGTTGCTGTTGTTTTTTGGAGTGATTTTAGCCATTACAGGATTTACATTGCAAGCTGGGACACAAGGTGCAATTTATGATGCTTCGGTAGGCTTGAATTTTCTTTGGCAACCAGATTTCTCTACGATTTGGTCGCCAAAAGTTTGGTTGGCAGCAGCTGGACAGATATTTTTTACACTTTCTGTTGGCATGGGCGCAGTGCAATGTTATGCAAGCTATTGTGATGAAAAAGAAGATGTTACACTCAATGCGCTTTCGGCTGGCTGGATGAATGAATTTGTAGAAATTGTGATTGGTTCTGCAATTCTGATTCCTATTTCGGTAGGTTATTTGGGTTTGGACAATGTTAAAAACCTAATTAATAACTCGAATCCATTTGGTTTAGCGTTTGAAACATTGCCCTATCTTTTTCAGCAATGGGGAACAGCGATGGCGGCAATTTCGGGCATGATGTGGTTCGGGATTCTGTTTTTTTCGGGTATTACTTCATCGTTGGCTATGGGTTTGTCATGGACAGCTTTTTTGAAAGACCGTTTTGATTGGACAAATGCCAATGCGGTGTTGATGTTTGGTGGAAGTATTGCTATTTTGGGTATTTTACCTGTTTATTTTTCAAGTGAAAACATCATGGGTGAATTTGACTATTGGGCGGGAACAGTGTCTTTAGTGATTTTTGGGACGGCAGAAATCATACTTTTTGCATGGATTTTTGGCATGGACAAAGGTTGGCAAATTATTACAGAACACGCTGATATTCAGCTGCCTATACTTTATAAATATATTATTCAGTACGTAACGCCTTTCTTTTTAGCGTTCATTTTTTTCGGTAATATTGGCAATTGGTACGATAGACTTTTTTCAGAGGTAACGCCGATGATTGTTTTTGCACGTTATTTGATGCTGACCGTTTTTATGGGTGTAGCATGGCTAATTTATGAAGCTGGAAAAACCAAAAAACTTTTATGACAGAAGAAGTTGTTGCATACGGATTGGCACTTTTTGTGGGAATTATTTTAGGTTTGGTTGGGGCAGGAGGCTCTATCCTGACACTTCCCATATTGGTCAAAGTTGCAGGGATTGAACCTAAATTCGCTACGACGTATTCTCTTTTTATTGTAGGTATTACTGCGATGATTGGGGCGTTCACTTATTATAGAAAAGGTATGTTGCACCTAAAAACAGCAACCGTTTTTATAGTTCCCTCTTTGTTTGCTGTTTTTATGATGCGTCGTTTTATTATGCCAGAAGTGCCTGACGAACTTATAGAATTGGATAGTATCATTTTGACAAAAAACTTTATGATTTTCATTATTTTTGGTATTGTAATGTTGAATGCATCTTTCAGTATGATTCGTGGTGCAAAGCAAGGTGTTGATAATCAAGATATTAAAAATTTAGATTTTAATTATAAAGCAATTTTTTACCAGGGATTGGTTGTTGGTGTTTTGACAGGTTTGGTTGGTGCTGGTGGTGGTTTTTTGATAGTTCCTTCTTTGGTGCGCTATGCAAAATTGCCCATTCGATTGACGATTGGAACATCGCTTTTGATTATTACCATCAATTCTTTGTCAGGTTTTGCGGTTGATGCAGTCAATGTAGATTTTACGATAGACTGGGCATTTCTTTTTATTTTTTCTGCTATAGCGGCAGTTGGTATTTTTATAGGAATGTATGTTAGCCAATTTATCAAAGCTCCTTTATTGAAAAAAATGTTTGGCTATTTTGTTCTCCTTATGGCAATCTATATTTTATGGAGAGAGATATTTGGGGTGTTTATTTTGTAAAGAGAAAGTAAGAAAGTGGGAGAGTAGGAGAGTGAGAAAGTAAGAAAGTAAGAAAGTGGGAAAGTAAGAAAAGTTAAAAAAATTATAAAAAATGAATAAATTAAATACTTTATTAGATCAACTGTTGGCAAAAGTTGCTCATTTTGATGTGGAAAACCAGCAAATTTCGCAAGGTAAGATTGGTTGGCACATTGAACATTCGCTTTTGGTGATTAGTGGAATTACGAAGGTTTTGGCGATGTCTAATCCAAGTGAATACAAATCAAAGTTTAATGTTGCAAAATTTGTGGTGATGACTTTTAATTTCATTCCCCGTGGACGAGGTAAAGCTCCTCAAACAACGCAACCCAAAAGCGAAGTCACGCCTGAGAATTTAAGTGTTCATATTGCAAAGACTCGAGAAAAAATCAAAGAACTCGATACGATGAATGGCGATTTGTTTTTCAAACATCCGATGTTTGGCGATTTGAAACTCAAGGAAGCAGTTCGCTTTCTTGAAATCCATACAAAGCACCATTTGAAAATTATCAACGATATTCAAGGGTGATATTTCATTCGAGATTAAGATATTAGAGATTAGATATTGTGTGAATCTCACACAATATCTAATCTCTAATATCCACCTTGGAAAGAGATTTTGGGATTTTGCATTTATGCAAAATATTGAATACCAAACGTTTACAATATCTTTAATATCTAATAACCAATATCCGTTGTGTATATCTTTAATCTTTACACTGCCAAACACCATTTCATTACGTCTTCACCATCGGGATAGTCCAAGAGTGAAGGTTGCTGCGTTCCGCCTGGTGCAACTGTATTTAAAGACGGTAATTTAACCAATGTGCTGATACATTGCAAAGATTCTCTAATGCTAAGTAGTTCATTTTCAAGTTCTTGCATATTCTTATATGTGTCGTAATGCAAAGAAGCAATGCGAGCATGGAGGTTTTTTTCTTGAATCAAAATCAAACAACCATTGTTCAAAAGTGGTGTTCGATTGAGCATATAAAGGGCAAAATTATAGTCAAAATTATTCTTATATTTGTCGTGCATCGCCATTTCTTTAAAATTGTCGTGCCAAATTTCCAATAAATGATTAAAATTATAGCCTTCGGGAACATAGATTTTACTCACATTCCGACAGCCCAAACCAAAATAATCAAACACATCATGTCCAAAAGCCAAAATCGTTTCATCGCTTTCCGTTCCATCTAAAACAGCGACACTTGTTCTATTTTTTCTAATAATATTTGGGTATTTTGAAAAATAAGATTCAAAATAGCGAGCTGTATTGTTACTTCCCGTTGCGATAACCGCCTGAAAATCAGTGAATCGTTCTGTAAAATAAAAATGACTTTTTACACGAGCATCAATCGCTACTAATTTTTCCAACAAATAAGGCAATAAGTATTTATCTTTGTCCGAAAGTTTAATCATCGCCTTGTGTCCAGCAACAAAAACGCATAAAAAATCATGAAAACCAACCAGCGGAATATTCCCTGCCATGATAATTCCAATGGTTTTCATTTCGCTAACTTCCTCTAAATCAGGATATTGCGCAATCCAATTGTTTAAATTTTCTTCATTTAAAAAAAAATCTTTGATGGCAGTCAAGGCTTGTTGTTGATTTTCCTCGGTGAACCATTTATTTTCAATATAACTGCGTTGAATAATATTTTCTAATTGTTCATCGTCTTTTGCCAACGCATCGCCCAAGCGTGCCAATGCATTGATACGTTCCGTCAAAGTCATTTCTAAACTGATAGACAATTTATCAAAATCTCTATATCTTTCGTCCATAAAAAAGTCAAAATGTAAAAGTCAAAATGTGAAATGTAAAAGTTCGTAGCACTTACAAACTATCGTAAAATCATATTTTAAGTTTTATTTTTTTTATAAAAAACTAACAATCAATGCTTTACGGATTTTAACCTTTTTTTATTAAAAAATAAATCAATAGAACATTGCTTTTATGACACAAAATTACATTTTATTTTTGATTGATTTTGCAATTTTTCATTTTAAAACTTATTTAGATTTTTTATCAAGTAACTTCAAGTAAAAATAACCGATATTTTAAAATAAAGTGAACCAGCAAGTTTAAAGACTATTGACTTACGACTTATTGAACTTACGACTATCTACACCAATCCAATGTATAAATTACTATTTTTTATTTTTTTATTTTTTATCAATACGACAAAAGCAGAGGCTTTGCGTTATGAATTTACGCCTTTGGCGACTCGAGCTTACAAAAGTGTGATTGCCCTACGTTTTGGCGATGCCTACAAAGATTTGGCGCAAATGCGTTTGACAGAACCTGACAATCTGATGTATTATTACATCTCGGATTACATCGACGCCATCAAATCTTTTATTGATGAAGACAAGGCGCAATTCAAAAAATTAGAAAAAAACAAAGCAAAACGCTTGGAAGAATTGGCAAAAGGTCCACAAAGTTCGCCTTATTTTCTTTTTACACAAGCCGAAGTCAATGTGCATTGGGCGTTGGCTCGTGTCAAATATGGCGATTATGCAGATTACGTAACAGCATTGCGAGAGGTATCTAATGCCTTTAAAATGTTGGAAAAAAATGCTAAAAAATTCCCTGATTTTGTATCAAATAAAAAATGTTTGAGCATTATGCACGCTGTAATCGGCACTGTTCCCAATGAATTTAAATGGACATTGAACATTTTGGATATTCGTGGCAGCATCGAACAAGGGCGCAAAGAATTGGACGAATTGGTGGAATATTCTAAAAATAACAAGTATGTTTTTGACGATGAAGTGCATTGTATTTACACTTTTACGATGCTTTATTTGGGAAATCAAGGCGAAAATGCTTGGCAAACGGTACAGAACAGTCATTTGAAACCTGAAAAAAATCCTTTGGCGGCACTTGGAATGGCAAATGTTGCCATCAAAACAGGTCACGTCAATGAAGCGATTGAGTACTTAATCAAAGCTCCTCGCAGTAAGAGTTTTTATCCGCTGCCTTATTTGGATTATTACATGGGTTTGGCGAAACTCTACCGTTTGGACAACGATGCTAATTTTTATTTAAAAAAATACGCTGACACTTACAAAGGCAAATTAGGCATCAAAGAAACCTATCAAAAATTAGGTTGGTATGAGCTTATCAATGGCAATGAGCCAGGTTACTGGGCAAATATGAAGCTCGTCAAAAGCAGAGGTTCTGAACAATCTGAGCCTGACAAAGCGGCTTTGCATGAAGTGAATGCTGGTATTAAGCCAGATGTAACGTTGCTCAAAGCCCGTTTGTTGTTTGACGGAGGTCTTTATGAATCCGCATTGCAAAATATTTTGACTAAAAAAACTGAGGATTTTGAAGCAAACTCTTCACATCGTTTAGAATATACTTACCGTTTGGGAAGGATTTACCACAAACTGAAAAATTACGGAATGGCAGTTAATAATTATCAAAAAACCATTGATGAAGGTCGAAATGCTACTTATTATTATGCTTGTAACGCAGCACTTCAGATTGGTCTGATTTATGAAGAACAAAAAAATTGCAACAAAGCACAAGATTATTACAACATTTGCCTCGAAATTACCCCAGAAGATTATGCCTATAGTTTGCATCAGAAGGCAAAGACGGGTATTAATAGGTGTAAATAAAGTTTTTTTCAAAAAAAAATTAAAAATTACTTGCACAATTCAATTTTTTAAAATAACTTTGCATTACAAAGTAAAAGTTACACAAAATGAGTCAATCGTCAGAACATTTAGAAACGCTACAATCCATTCGGGATATAATGGAACGTTCCCAACGTTTTATATCGTTGAGTGGACTTTCGGGTATTGGGGCAGGCACTTGCGGCTTGATTTCGTCGTATATTGCTTATCGTTATATGAGTCGGCAGTTCTCTTTATTGGAGGAATCGGGAGTCAGTGATGTGTCGTACATTTATGATTTGACGTACAGCAATTGGGGTTACGGCACTTTTGACTTTTTCTTTTTCTTGGCGATTGGAACATTAGCAGCGGCGGTATTGGTGGCTTTTTTGTTCACTTATAGCAAAGCAAAAAAACAAGGGCGCAAGGTCTGGGACGCTAGTTCTAAACGATTGACCATCAATTTTTTGATTCCATTGGTAACGGGTGGTTTGGTCTGTTTGATTTTACTTTCTCGTGGATTTTTAGGTGTTATTGCGCCATTAACCTTGGTTTTTTACGGTTTGGCTTGTGTTCACGGGAGTAAATATACACTCGAAGATGTTCGTTATTTGGGCTATTGCGAAATTATTTTAGGGATTTTGGCACTTTATTTTGTCGGTTACGGCTTGCTTTTTTGGGCATTGGGATTTGGTGTTTTGCATATTGTATATGGCGTGATTTGGTATCGGAAGTATGAATAAGTAGTCAGTTAAGTCAATGGAAGTCGTAAGTCAGTAAGTCTTTTAATATGTTGATTTACAATAGTTTATAATATATACATCGGAAAGTTGTTTTGGGATTTTGCATAAATGCAAAATATTGAACACCAAACGTTTGCAATATTTTTAATATCTAATAACCAATATCTATAATATCCAACATATTTTATGAATATTATTTCTAATCTAAATAAAACATTTGACTCTCGGATTCGGCTTGGCATCATGTCTATGCTGATGGTCAATGATTGGGTGGATTTTGGGATGATGAAAGATACCTTGGATTTGACAGACGGTAATTTGGCGAGCCATATTATTGCTTTGGAAAAAGAAGAATTTATTGAAGTCCGAAAAATGTTTGTTGGGAAAAGACCAAATACTTCTTATCGGGCAACTAAAAAAGGAGAAACTGCTTTCAAAGAGCATTTACAAGCATTGGAGGAGTTGATAAAATTGAGTTGATTAATTATTAAGTTGATTAGGCGTATATTGTACGTCTATTTTTATAATTTTAAACTTTGAATTTCAAAGTAATTTTAAAATAAATATTTAAATTTATGACAACAAAAGTATTATTTCCAGTATCAAATCGTTATTCTTTTACGAAGATATACGATAAAGCGATTGAATTCGCAAAGGTTTCTGGTATTATCAGTATTTTACAAACGGTTTGTGATATGAAGCCTTTTGATGAAAAATTACAAATGATGCGCACTATGCCTTATGGTTCAATTGGGCGAGAAATGAGCCTTATGCTGGACAAACATGGTTTTCGCTTGATTCCAAAATACGAAAGCCACGATTTGAAGCATTTGATTTTGGGTTACGGCATGACACCAAAAGAAGAGGTCAAGATGCAATTTTTTCTGATAGGCAACGGAAACTACTCTTTTAGCTGTCTATTGTTTGCGAGTTTGGGTATTTTTATGCCTGACATTTGGAAGGAGTTGCGTGAGGATTTTTTAAGAGGAAAAAGAGTTGATTCGATTCTTTGTTTAGAAATGGACGATTGTTTGGATAAAAATTTACTTGAATTAAAGATACAATATCAATAAAAATGTTACTTTTACTCGTCAAATCATTTATACAATATCAAATACAATTAATAAAATGGGAAATCAAAAAATAAGCAATTGGCTTTTTATCATTGGTGTATTCGTATTTCAAATTCTTTTTTGGAAAGAAGGGCAAGGATTGAATCTTGTTTTTTTTACCATATTTAGTTTAATAACGTTAATTTTTCAAGATGTAAATCGTTGGAAATCAACGTATTTTAAAATTTCTGCGATTGGAACAACACTCTTATCTTTATTTGTGGTGTTGAATCATTCCGATGTTTCGATAATCTGTTTTTGGCTGAGTTGGCTAACTTTAGTTGGGCTTTCTTATGGGCATGACTTGTATTATTTACTCTATGCACTTATGCAGGGCATTGAAAATCTACTGTTTGGCACAAAAAATATTAAGCAAATTTTTACTTGGGAAAGCAACACAAACGATGGTTTTGTTCCAGAAAAAGCAACGGGCTTGCGTCCTTCACTTTTTGCCATTCCTGTAGGTATTTTAGCCTTGTTTGTATTGATGTATATGGTTGGAAATCAAGATTTTGCGAACAACATTGCCAATATTTTGACAGCTATTTTCAAAAACTTAGATTGGCTCTGGGATTTGTTTTCGTTCCGATGGTTGCTGTTTTTGGCATTGGCAGTTTTTGTAATTGGTGGTTTGGTTTGGAAAAATAGTGGTGAGCGGTGGTCGGCAGCTCAATTGGGACACAATATGGATATTCTGCCAGTTGCTGAAATTCCGACAATGACTCAGGTCAATGACCGTTATTGGACAGCTTTTTTGACTTTGGCGATGCTGAATGTACTGATTTTTGTGGTCAATATACAAGACTTTTTCAAGATGCTTTCACCTCAAGACATTAGCGCAAGCAACCTTCGTTTTAGTGTGCATTTCGGAACTTACGCCCTTGTTTTTAGTATTGCCGTTGCGATGGCTTTGTTGTTTTATTTTTTCAAAAACGATTTGAATTTTATTGAAAAATCATCGTCATTGCGCTTGTTGTCTTACATTTGGATTGCTCAAAATGCCATCATGGTTTTGGCTGTTTTTGCACGTAATTACTTGTATATCAGTCATCATGGTTTAGCATACAAGAGAATTGGTGTTGTTTTCTTTTTGATATTGGTGTTGATAGGGCTTTATACGATGGTTTTGAAAGTTAAAAATCAAAAGACTTTTACACACCTTTTTCATCTTAATACTTGGGCCGTTTATGGTATTTTTATCGTAATTTCTGCCATCAATTGGGATAATTTTATAACGAATTATAACCTACAAAATACAGATAGAGATAAGTTAGATGCCGCCTTTTTGTTCAATGACATATCGGACAAAAACCTAAAAACACTCTACGATTATCAAAATCTTTTACCAGCAAAAGTTACCTACAAAGAAAGCGGTTTTTGGAGTAGCAACACTTATGAAATGGATACCAAAACGCTTTTGGAGCAAAAGAAAAACCTTTTTTTAGAGCGAATGAAAGGAGGGCAATCCTTCCTATCTTGGAATTATCCAGATGCGCAAAATTTGGAAGTGTTGAAGTGATATACACAACGGATATTGGTTAGCCAAGGTTGTGGAGTACTTATCGCTAAATTTTTCAAAAAATTTATTTTATAAAAAATCGACCAGCTGTTGCACGCAGCTGTATCGCAGCATTTTTATACCTATTTTTTAACTAAAAAAATAAAAAATCATGAAATCAACCTTATTTTGGCTACATCATTTTGATGAAAATAGAAAACAACAACGTGTCGATTGGTCATTGACATCTAATATCACAAATTTGGAAAAAATGGAGATTATTCCTTCGCTAAAAGCATGGCAATTAGGCGAAACGTCCGAAGGAAAACAACTCCTTGAAATCACTTTGCGTTATTCTGAAAAATCACATGACGACCACTTACCTGATGTAATGAGGTTTTTCATTAAAGAAGAACAAAAACATGGTGAAAATCTTGGTCGTTATCTTGAAATTATTGGTGAAAAACGGATTAGTTACAATTGGGGCGATGCTATATTTCGTCAAGTTCGACATTTTAACACCAGTATGGAAATGTGGACAATTGCTGTCATTACCATAGAATGTGCTGCGCAAGTCTATTATCAAGCCATCAAAGATGCTACGCACTGTCCTTTGCTGCGGTCTATTTGTACTGATATTTTGATAGATGAAGCCTATCATATTGATTTTCAGCGAGAAAGATATATTAAAATACGTCAATCAAAAAGTAGATTCATGCAATTATTGGGTGATAAGTTATTTCGGATTTTTTATTTTTCCACGGCACTTGTTATTTGGATAGAGCATAAAAATGCTTTTCGAGCTGGCGGTGTTCACTATGACGCTTTTATGAAAAAAATGGAATGTAAGTACGTGAAAATAGTACATGCCTTAGCCTTGAATCAGCCTGTCAAATGTGATGAAGAAATGGTTTTTTCAAAATAGAAAAATGGTATTTTATATGAAACTAAAACAAAAATAAGTACACGATTAAAAAAACCAGTCAAGTATAAATTTGACTGGTTTCTTTAACCGTGTGTGTATTATGTTAATTGACTTTTACAATTTTAAAAATACTGACTTTTTCGTTTTCTAAATATATTTTACAAAAATAAGCCCCACTAGGAAAAAATTCAGAATCCACTATTATATTTTTATCATTGTAAGTTTGTTCAAAAATATTTTGACTTATTGTATTGAAAATAGCAATTTTTTTAATATTTTGGTTGGCATTGATAGCAATATAATTAGAAAAAGGGTTAGGTCTAATATTTATATTGTCTATATTGCTTTCTATTGTAGCGGTTGTACATTCATTGACTACAAGTGTTGTTGTAGCAGTATTTGAGCAATTATTCTTGTCTAATACTGTTACTTTATACACACCAATATCTTTCAAGGACACATTCGCAAGTACAGGATTTTGTACAGTAGAAGTGAAATTATTAGGTCCTGTCCATTTGTAAGAAACTCCACCAAGCGAAACAAAATTAACTGTCCCTTTTTCACAAACAGGTGAATTAGAATTAGCGGTGACCAAGGGTAAATTATTTACTATTATCATCGTTTGAGCTGTTGCAGTACAGCCGTTAGCTCCTGTAACAGTCAAAAAATAAGTACCTCCGCTTAAAATCGTACTTTGAAAAACAGTGGGATTTTGAAGATTACTTTTAAAGCCATTGGGGCCAGTCCAATTAAACGTTCCGTTTCCTAATGAAGCAAAAACAATCGTTTCTCCTTCACAAATTGGGCTGTTGCTACTTGCGGCAGCAGTTACTCCTGCACCTTGATTAACACTAACCATCGTTGAGGCTATACTTGTACAATTGCTAAGTGAAACAGTTACTTGATATGTTCCCGCATTATTAGCGTTTACATTATCAATACTTGGGTTTTGAAGATTGCTACTAAACCCATTGGGGCCCGTCCAACTATAAACTCCACCACCAACGGCATTGAGTTGTAGTGTATTTCCAGTACAGATTGGGCTATTATTAGTGGCAATTGCAACTGGTTTAGGATTAATAAGCACTGCAATATCTTTTAAAACAATACAGCCATTCCCATCAGTTGCGGTCACTTGATAGTTTCCTGTGTTAGTTATTTGCGCATTGCTGATGATTGCATTGGATTGTTGATTTACAAAATTGTTAGGACCTGACCACACATAAGTACTTGCGCTAGAAGCTGTCAAAATCAGATTTTGCCCTTCACAAATTGGACTATTACTACTTACATTTACATTAGCTGTATTTGCTGAATTAATCGTAACATTTGTTTGTGCTGTCTTTGAGCAAGTACCGTTGGAAACAGTCACGATATAGAAACCTGCGTTCACTGCGCTCACATTGGCAATGTTTGGATTTTGAATATTAGAACTAAAACTATTCGGTCCAGTCCAACTGTATGTCGTTCCGCCTGAAGCAGAAAGATTTAATGTACCATTGTTACAAGGCGTATTATTGAATATTGATGGCGATGGCAAGGCTCCAACAACGATAGTTGTTTGTTGCGTAATGGAACAGCCGAAAGTTGAACTTATTATTGCTGTATAAACACCATTGTTATTCAAAGTGGCGTTTGGAATACTGATATTCTTTTGGTTGCTTACAAAATTATTAGGTCCTGTCCAAGAATAAGTGTATGTTCCAGAACCGTTAATATTTAAAGCGGAGTTTTCACAAATCGGACTATTACTCGTCAAATTAGCAATTGGCAAAGGATTTATATTGACGGTAGTGGCTATTGTTTTGAAACAACCACTATTGAAAATCGTTACCAAATAAGTACCTGCTGCGGCTCCTGTTACATTATTAAGGATAGGATTAGCATTGCTACTTGTAAAACCATTAGGGCCTGACCATAAATAATTACTACCACCCGAAGCGTTTAATTGTAATACTCCTCCAATACAAGGCGTATTGCTTACTACACTCGCATTTGAAAAATTATTAACAATTACACTGGTTTGACCTACCGAAACACAGCCATTTGCCAAAGTAACACTTACAGTGTAAAACCCAATATTTGCAGAAGTTATATTGGGAATAGTAGGGTTTTGTAAAAAACTACTAAACCCATTCGGGCCAGTCCATTGGTAAGAAAGACCGCCGTTTGAGGCTTGTAACGATAGTATATTTCCATCACACAAAGGACTATTGCTGTTTGCTGTAACAGCATTCGCAGCAGTATTATTGACACTAACAGTCGTGCTACTTGTATTACTACAACCATTAGCAGCTGTAACAGTCACAAAATAAGTCCCAGTATTGCTATTGCTTACATTATTAATGGTGGCATTTCCAGAGCTATTACTCAAAGTAAATCCATTCGGACCAGCCCATTGATAATTGACTCCTCCCGATGCATTAAGGTATAAAGTAGAATTGGCGCAAAGAGGGCTATTGCTGAAAAAATTGACCGAAGGGAGGATTTTATCTTCCGTGACACTCACCGTAGTGGAAGCGGTACAACCATTTATACCCGTAGCGGTCAAGGTGTAATTGCCTGAATTACTGACAGTTATAGATGTTGCTTGCACGCCATTACTCCAAAGATAACTATTTGCACCAATAGCATTTCCGATTAAAGTAGCCATCGGATTACTACAAGTCAGTACGGCATTTGGTATTGGACTGATGCTTGGTGGTGTATTAGAAACGGTCACTACGATGTTGTCCGTAGCAGTACAATTGTTAGCTCCTGTTACAGTGACTGTATAAAGAGTGGTCGTAGAAGGATTTACAGTTCCGCCTTGCGTAGCACCATTGCTCCAATTGTAAGCGACACCGCCATTAGCGGACAAGATTGTACTTGGATTGTTACAAGTCAAAGTAACATCAGCTCCTGCATTAGCAGTTGGTGGTGTATAATCGCCTACTAATGTAGTTGATTGGGTACTAGAGCAACCGTTTATAGTATTCGTAACAGTGACAGTATATGTTCCTGCGGTAGTAACAGTATTGGTTGCTACATTCGGATTATTTCCGCCACTCCAAGCATAATTTAAGGAACTTGATGGTAAATTAGAAACATTAGCAGTTAGAGAAACCGTAGAAGAATTACAGGATAGGCTACCAATATTTGTAATATTAATGTTTGGGGCAGTTGAACTACCATTGATAGCAATGGAACTCATCGCTGAACAACCACTACTTGTATTGGTAACAGTGACAGTGTATGTTCCGCTTGTAGTAATGGTATTGGTTGCACTTGATGGATTGTTTCCGCCCGACCAATAATAAGAAACTGAGCCAGATGATGAAGCGGTCAGTATTATACTCGGATTTGTACAAGTAATTTCAGGATTAGTTGGGTTTATGCTCACCATTGGAGTAGTAGTATTTGATGTCACCGTTACACTTGCTGTATTGCTACAACCACCATTTGTTACTGTCACAGTATATGTTCCACCCGTAGTAATGGTATTGGTTGCACTTGATGGATTGTTTCCGCCCGACCAAGCATAAGAAACCGAGCCAGATGATGAAGCTGTCAGTATTACACTCGGATTTGTACAAGTAATTTCAGGATTAGTTGGGTTTATGTTCACCGTTGAAGTAGTAGTATTTGATGTCACCGTTACACTTGCTATATTGCTACAACCACCATTTGTTACTGTCACGGTATATGTTCCTGGGGTAGTTGCTGATTTGGTAGATGCCGTACCACCGCCAGACCAAGCATAAGTTCCACCGCCACCTGCTGTTAGTATAGCTGAACCTGAACAGCCTATGACGGGACTGGCTGGATTTATGGTTGGTGTAACGATTCTTTTTACCAATGTCATAGTTCTTGTAGTAGAACACGGAGTTATTGGATTCGTAAGGGTTACAGATATTGTGTAAGAACCAGATGCCAGATTAGAAGGTAAAGTAACATTATAGGTAAAAGACGTTGCAGGCATAGGAACATTATTTACTGAAAAAGGAAAACCTGTTATCGCAGGAGATGATGAAATATTAATGTTGTAAGTTCCGACAGTGATTCCTGTCATACCAATTGGCAGCGTAGTATTAGAATTGCAAACGGTAACAGTAGCTGGTGTGATTGTTAGCGTTGGCGCAGTACTTACTACTTGTATAGCCGTTCCTGTACAACCCGATGAATTGGTGACTGTCACTGTATAAGAACCAGCAGCTGTTGGCGTATAAGTTTGAGTTGTTCCCAATGACGTTGCAGGAGTTGAGGTCAATGACCATCTGTATGATGTCATTGCAGCAGGAGTTGCTGTTAATACTGAGCTTGTACAGGGAGAACCTGTTATGGTGACGCTTGGTGGCGCAACTACTGTAATGGTAGGATTGAAGATTTTGGTACAGCTACTTTGGGTATAAGTTACAGTAGTGGCGTAAGAGCCAGCAGATGCACTTACGACACTCGGAAGCGTTATCGTCATTGGGGAAGTTGTGACTGTACCTGTCAAAGGTGTTACAAAAAGCGGACTCGCAATATTATAATCATAAGCATTACCACTACCTGTATAGCTAAGTCTAATTGTATTAGAACCAACACAGGCGTTTGTAATCGTTGCTGATGTAGGTCCAGCTGGTGCAATAGCAAGGGTACTGCTTGCAGTGCAGCCACTCGCATCTGTTGCTGTCAAAGTTGGTGTAATGGCAGAAGCGGTATTATTGGTGATGATTGTTGTATTACTCGTTATTTGTGAAAATGATCCACCTGTAGTATTTGTCCAACTATAAGTATATGGCGAAACTCCATTAGAAGGAGCCATTGTTGCGTTTAAACCACTGCATATCGTACCCGTTCCATTGCTCACCGCCAAATCTGTATCCGCTACTTTATCAAAAACTAAGGAATTGTAAAAATCATTTACAGTATCATAGCCTTGAATTTCTACTCGAGTATTTGGTCCCATGTAAAATCCTGCGGCAGCATTAGAACCTGTAGTTGCTGTAGGATAACCTTGACAAGCATTAACGGGTGGCGCACATGGAAATGCTCCTGAACCAAAAGTAATATCCCATGTTCCATTTCCGTCTTGGTCAATCCTTACTTGACTAATTGCATCATCGTACCATTGTACCAATAAGCGATACTTGGCACAAGGGAAACCTTTACGTCTAGCTTGAATGCTAAAATCATTATTACTCAAAATTATCCCTGTACTTCCCGTAGTAACAAAACCAGCTGGGCTACCAGCTCCTGGGCTACCAAAAGCGGCATTAGGCACACCATTAGTCCAACCATGATTGAAGGTGTTAAACTCTATATCCCCTGCACCTGCGGTATAGCCCGCAGCCCAACCGCCACCTGGTGTAGTTAGTGAATTATCAGTAGTGGTATAATAACCAACATAGTTGGTACTATAGTTATTCGTACCGCCAAATGCACAAACGTACCAACTATTCGCTGCCATCGTAGTGTAAGTAGGACATTGTCCTTTCAAATAAGTTAAGTTCAAGAATAGAAATGCAATAAAGAGTAGATTTTTCATTGGATTAAGTTTTTATGTAAAATACAGTATTTCGTGAAATTAATTTTCATGAGCGCAGAGAAATTAATTTTTAAATCAAATGCAAATATATTTTATTTTTATAAATATTTTAAAATAAATGATTAGAATTTGGATAAAAAGTATCTTTATAAGGCAGATTTAAATAAAATCCACAAGTGAGCCCTATCAAATTTTAAGAATCAGACAAGTTCTGTTGGAGGAAATCACTCAAATCATAGAAGAACAATTTTAGGATGTTTTCAGAATTTTATAAAATGGAATGAATTAAAAATATTCATTTGTAATAAAATATCGCTTATCTTTGCAAAAAAAATACCTATGCAAAGCATTTCTGGTCACTTGATAGACCTACACCAAAGAAAAATATATCCTGCTTTTGTCCATATCAAAAACGGCAAAATAGCAAACATTGAAACTGCAAAAGCGGACGAAGTGGCCGAAGGTTATTTGTTGCCAGGATTTGTAGATGCGCACGTTCACATTGAAAGTAGTATGTTGCCACCGACGGAATTTGGTCGTTTGGCGGTCGTTCATGGAACAGTCGCTACGGTTTCTGATCCGCACGAGATTGCCAATGTTTTGGGCGTAAAAGGCGTAGCGTTTATGTTGGAAGATGCCGAAAAATCGCCTATGAAATTCTGTTTTGGTGCGCCATCTTGCGTTCCTGCGACAGGTTTTGAAACGGCTGGCGCAATTCTAAATGCCGACGATGTTACCGCTTTGTTGCAAAATCCTAAAATTGCTTATTTGTCAGAAATGATGAATTTTCCTGGCGTTTTGTTTCAAGATACGGAAGTTATGGCAAAAATAAATGCTGCAAAAGCCTTAGGGAAACCCATTGACGGTCATGCGCCAGGATTGCGAGGCGAAGCTGCAAAAAACTATTTTTCGCATGGAATTTCTACCGATCATGAATGTTTTACTTACGAAGAAGGCAGAGAAAAAGCTGAATTGGGCGTAAAGATTTTGATTAGAGAAGGCAGTGCCGCAAGGAATTTTGAAGTATTGTGGCAATTAATCAATGAATTTCCTGAACAAATGATGTTTTGTAGCGATGACAAACATCCTGACGATTTGATAAAAAACCACATCAATGCACTTGTCGCAAGAGCAATTGCAAAAGGTTGTGATTTGTTTGATACACTCCGTGCTGCTTGCGTTAATCCTGTGGAACACTATCGTTTGCCTGTTGGATTGTTGAAAATTGGCGATGCTGCGGATTTGATTCGAGTGAAGAATTTGACTGATTTTGACGTGCTAAATACTTGGATTAATGGCGAACTATTGGCAGAAAATGGACAGACAAAATTGCGTTATCAAGCCACCGAAACGCCGAATCAATTTGTGGTTTTACCTAAAAAAATAAGCGATTTTAATTTATTTTCTGATAAAAAAACAGTGGAAGTAAAAGTTATTCGAGCTTGGGACGGACAGATTGTTACGGGTAACGAAAATGCAATGTTAAATGTTGATAATGAATCAGTTACAACAGATTTAAGTCAAGATATTTTAAAGATTGTGGTCGTGAATCGTTATGCTTTGAATGAAAAAGTAGCCATTGGTTTTGTCAAAGGTTTTGGCATGACATCAGGAGCAATTGCGTCGAGTGTTGCGCATGATTCACACAATATTGTAGCGGTTGGCGTTGATGATACAGCGATTTGTGAAGCGGTCAATGCGGTGATTGCAGCAAAAGGCGGCATCAGTGCTTTTGACGGAAAAGAAAGCAAAAGTTTAGCGTTGCCGATTGCAGGATTGATGAGCAATGCAAATGGTTACGAATTGGCACAAACTTACGCTGATTTGGACAATTGGACAAAAGAAAGTTTGGGTTCTACGCTTCGTACGCCATTTATGGTACTTTCATTTTTGGCATTGCCTGTTATTCCAGCTCTAAAAATGACTGATTTGGGCTTGTTTGATGTAGAAAAGTTTGATTTTGTAGGAGTTATATAGAGAAAAGGCACGCCTTTTCTCGCTCAGGAGTTTAAACGTTGAAAATCAGCCATTTGTGCGACTGCTTCAACTTACAAAGGTTTAAACCACAAAAAATTTCAAAGAATCAATTTTATTTGATTTTTTTTGTAAAAAAATGCTTACTTTTGTAAAAAATTAAGTAGTTAAGCGAATATAAACGGGAAAATTTTTTTGCGTAAAAGACTGATTAACAAGTAATTACTTTAATTTTTTTCATTGTTTTAATTTTCTTAATTACTTGTAAGATGGCGTACAGCAAATTCAATTCGGTTTTAAGGTTTTGTCAGCAATTCGGACTGACACAACAAACACTTGAAAATTTATTTCTTAATGTAGAATTACCACATTTTGAAGTCGGTACTCGTCTGTATGAAGACATTGCAGAGGCTAAAACACTACCATTATTGACCGAAAAAGCAAAATCAGAACTTATCATTACGCCTATTTTGAAAGAATTAAAGCGTAAAAATAGTTTTATTACTTTTTTTTCGGGTTTTGCATTGAATATTGAGAGTATTCCAGAACTGAACGGAAATCCAGATTTTATTCTCAGTGCCAAGCCTAATTTAGTTGAAATAGAAGCGCCTATTTTTTGTTTAATGGAAAGCAAGAATAAATCTCCAGATGAAGGTTATGCACAATGTGCTGCTGAAATGTATGCTGCACGTATTTTTAACCAAGAAATGAATAATCCAAACCAAATTATTTATGGTGCAGTAACCAATGGTTTTGATTGGATTTTTATGAAATTAGAAAAAGACTGTCTATTTATTGATGCTGAACGGTATTATCTTAGTGATTTAGGCAAGTTACTTTCTATTTTGCAATGTATCGTAAGTGCGTCGCAACATTGACATATTTGATAAAAATCAGACATAAATAAAAACCTGATTATCAAACCTTAATCTTCGGTTACTTCTTTTTTCGCTGGATAGTTTAAGAACGTAGAAGTCAGAATCGGTACAAGAAAAACCGCTACTGTCAAACCAGAAAAAATCCAATCCACGGTATGACTTTTCATCAATTCATTGAAAGCATCAATATTGGGATTCCCTTGAATACCTTCAAAACCAGCTAACGCCAATTTAATACCCAAAATAGCAATCACAACGAAAGCCGCAGTTTCTAAAAATTCGTATTTTTCCATCAATTGCACAAATGCTTGTGCTACGAATCGCATCGCCAAAATACCAATAAATACACCAATAAAAATCACAACGGTATTGTTTGTATAAGCAACTACCGCCAAAACATTGTCAATCGAAAAGGTCAAATCCATGATTTCGACCAAACCAACGGTTGCCCAAAATGAACCAATCATGCCAACTGTTGCCTTATAAAACCAACTTCCTTCGACATCTACATTGTCAAAATCATCTTCGTTTGTTGCCGTCTGTTTGCCTTTCCACCAATCATAGACAAGGTACAAAAGATACAAACCACCAACAGGTTTTAACCACCAAATAGACACCAAGAAACCTGCCAACACCAGACAAACACCTCTGAAAAAGTATGCGCCAAAAATACCATATTTCAAGGCTTTTTCTCGCTCTTCTTTTGGCAATTTTGCGACCATTGTCGCCAAAACTGCCGCATTATCCACTGAAAGCAAACTTTCAATTACAACCAACATACCAATAATTGGTAAGTATTTTGGTAAATTATTAACTAAATCGTCCCAGTGACCTGGCATTTGTGCGAAATAATCGCCGAACTGTTGCAAAAAATCCATTTTTAAATGTTTTAGCTACGTTTGAGTGGTTTTCTCAAAAGTGGCAGTATTTTTTAAATGACTTACCACTCACTAATTAGCTATTTGTTATGAAAATATTATTCTAAAACCTTGCTATTTCTAATCAAGGTTTATCAAGTTTATTTATCCAGTTGATGGCACTTTGAAGCTGATTATCCAAACCATTCTTGAAAGAATTTGGGTCATATTCAATATATTGGTCAATTTTCACTCCTTTTCTTTGATGCTGAGAACCATCTACATTGCCTGTCCAAAGCCCTGTTATTCTCATTTTTAAGCCATAGGGCAATGAGCAAAATATAACATTTCCATTTGTGGACGATGGCTGCTCACCTATAAAGGTAGCATTTGTATGTGCTTTGAACATCATTGCCACTGTTTCTGCATAACTTTGTGTCGTAGGGCTTGTCAAATAAATAATTTTTCCTTGAAAATCAAACTTTGATTTAGGCATTAGGTAACTGTAAGAACTCGCAGACCCATGATAAACACCTATATAGCTCGAATTGTTCCCTTTAAAATTCAAAAATTTAAGCGATTTTTTATCCGTAAAATAAGATAAAAATTTATTTAAATCTAAATTGTTAGGATAACCTCTGCCGTCAATGATGATGGATTTACAATTTTGTAGAGCAATCAGAGCCGTTTCCATTTCTTTTTGCTTAAAATTTGAGATGTTAATATAACCAATATTACCATCTAAAATCTTATTCGATTCAGTGATTGTATTATTGTATTTTACAAGACCGCTAATGGATTGCGCTTCAACGTTGAGCGTAGAATCATTGCGCAATACTTCATATTTATTTACTTTATTAGGGTTTTTTGAATTGATATAACGTTCCGCAAACGCATTTCCTGAAACAGGATTGGTAAAAGAAGTGGCAGCTTTGATACTATCCACGTAAGATTCAATGGTTTTGCCATTGATTTTCAGTAGTTTATCACCTAATTGTAATTCATTTTTAAAAGAATTATTTAGAGCAATTTTACTAACGACATAGTTGTTTTTGAAATGTACAAAATGGAACGGAAGTGAAAAAGTATCTGTAAAGATAGGACAGTTTTTCTCAATTTGGATTGAAGCGTGTCCATCTTGTAAATAATTCGTCAATTTTTTTACATTAAAATAAAACTGATTGTTGCTTTGTTCTGACAAAAAGATAGGAATAAACTCCGTAATAGCACTCTCCCATTTTTTGTCCATATAATTTTTGTAAGGAAAAAAATACTCTACAAAATTCCATATCCGAAAAAAAGTTAGAATTTTTAGGTTTTTACTTAACTTTGTTTCTATATCGTAAGATTGTTCGGCAGTGTCCATTAAACCCGAAAAATTCTTATAAAAATATTGATTTTTACGCTTACCTTCTCTCCAACGTATATTTTTCAAATACGTTTTCTGTTGATTGTCAAGGTATTGTGAATTGTCTATCCAAGTCAAATCCACTGCATCTATATCAAATTCGCCAATTTCAATTTTTTTACCTTCTTTATATTCACCAGCTTTTTTAATCCAATTGCCTATGATTTTTTGCAAATCAGAAGTATTTTTACATTCTTCCATTTCGGGAACAGTTTCCATTAGGATAGCGTCCCAATCGGCTTTATTTTTTGCTTTTTTCTCTGAATTGGGTGCATTGTATTTCAATAATCCCCAAGTTTGGCAAAAAATGCGCCATTTTTCACTGTTAAAATCAGTTTTATCTTGTGCTTGTGCTTTACTATTTACAAGCAATAGAACGAGCATTCCAATCATTAGTTTATTTTTCATCTCTAATAAATTTTCTGTATTAATACTTTTGGTTCTTTTAAAATTATGGAGTCCCTTCGGGAAAGTCGCCCTTACAAGTCTTACAATCACAAAAAATTTAAAAGAACCATACTTTTTAGCCTTTCAAGTAAAAAAAAGTTAAGAAAAACAAAGATGGTATTTTATTTAAAATTATCAAATTAAAATAAAGAAAAATATTTACCTTTGTGAAAAACAAATCTTTTAAATACAATTTATCGTGAAAGGACCAGCAATATTTTTAGCACAATTCATGGGTGACGAAGCACCCTTCAATTCGCTCGAAGGCGTATGCGCTTGGGCGGCAAACTTAGGCTACAAAGGCGTACAAATTCCTACTTGGGACGCTCGCCTCATTGACCTCCAAAAAGCTGCCGAAAGCAAAACTTACTGCGACGACCTCAAAGGCAAAATCGCTTCTTTTGGATTAGAAATCACAGAGTTATCCACACATTTACAAGGGCAATTGGTGGCTGTTCATCCAGCTTACGATGCTATGTTTGATGGTTTTGCGGCTGATCATGTCAAAGGAAATCCTGCGGCACGTACGGAATGGGCAATTCAACAACTCAAATGGGCGGCGAAGGCTTCTCAAAATTTGGGATTGAATGCGCACGCTACTTTTTCTGGTGCATTTTTATGGCATACGGTTTATCCTTGGCCACAACGCCCGAAAGGTTTGGTTGAGTTAGGTTTTAAAGAATTGGCGGAACGTTGGTTGCCGATTTTGGATACTTTTGACGAATGTAATGTTGATGTTTGTTACGAAATCCACCCTGGTGAAGACCTGCACGATGGCGCAAGTTTTGACCGTTTCATGGATGCCGTCGATGGACATTCTCGTGCCAATATTTTATTTGACCCAAGTCATTTTGTTTTGCAACAATTGGATTATCTTCAATTTATAGATATTTATCATTATTATATTAAAATGTTTCACGTCAAAGATGCCGAGTTTCGTCCGAATGGTCGCAGCGGTGTTTATGGCGGTTATCAAGATTGGATTGACCGTCCAGGTCGTTTCCGCAGCACGGGCGACGGACAAGTTGATTTCAAAGCAATTTTTTCAAAATTGGCGCAACACAACTACAATGGTTGGGCGGTTTTGGAATGGGAATGTTGTATCAAATCTCCCGAGCAAGGCGCAAGAGAAGGCGCACCTTTTATCGCTTCCAACATGATAGAAGTCACGACAAAAACATTCGATGATTTTGCTGGTGGAACGTCTGATGAGGCAAGCAATCGTTTGATTTTAGGAATATAAAAATTGAGATAAGTGCGTGGATAAAATAAACACATAGGAACATAGAACACATAGAACATTGATTTTCAATACTATGTGTTCTATGCTCCTATGTGTTTAATCAAATAATTTTGACTTAAGTGCGTGGACAAAATAAACATATAGGAACATAGAACACATAGAACATTGATTTTCAATACTATGTGTTCTATGCTCCTATGTGTTTAATCAAATAATTTTGACTTATTACTTATTATGATATTAGATATTAAAAAGCAATATGCTTTTTTAGCAAAATTGAGGTATTTTATTCACCTATGGCAATATTATACTAAGAAGTCCCTCCTTTGTCCAAAGGACTCCTTCGGGTGGAGGTCTTTATTTTTTCTATTTTTTTTAATAAAAAATCCAATTTACGCACAAACAAGTGCTGTAAATCAAGCGGTTGGTGATTTTCATTTTCTTTATATGAGTATTCGTGACGGTGAAATAAACGAGCAATTGGCGCAAGACAGTACTCGTAATCTACTTGCTCGCATCAAAGATTATTATATTGAAAATGGCGGTCAGCCAGATTCCGCTTCGCATTGGGTTTTTCCTGTAGAAGGATATGGTATGAATATGATTGGTGGAAAAAAAGGCTCGGATTACATCGCTGGAAATTATAATTTTTACAATACAGCCCGTGTTCATGTTCATCCTGCGCATGATATTTTTGTATCAGACAACAATCAAGATAAGTTAGAAGACAAAACGCAATTGCCTATCAATATTCTTTCTTTTTCGAGTGGAATAGTGGTTTCGGTGGAATATTTTTGGGACATCAGTAGTACAAAACGTGGTGGGAATTTTATATACATTTATGAGCCTTTTTCTAAAAAAATGTATTATTATGCTCACAATGAGTTGGTTTTGGTACAATTGGGTGATATTGTAAAAGCTGGTCAAAACATTGCCACCATGGGAAGAAGTGGTTTTAATGCCTACAAAGAACGCTCACCAACGCATCTTCATTTTTCGATGCTGCAATTCGATGAACAAGGAAATGCACGACCTATAAAACCTTATTCTTTTTTATTGAAAGCAAAAGCCCATCCTAAATCCTTCCTTGAGGGAAGGACTTTTTGAGTGCATAGATTTTCATTATCTCCTCTTTTCATCTTAATAGGAAGATTTTAAAGAGGTCGTTAAATTAATAAATTATGTTTGAATATTCTATTGAAGCAAAAAAAACAATGGGTCGCATCAAAGCGTTCATTGCAGAATACATCGCACCTTTGGAAAGCGAGATTCATCATCCGTCCGTTCAGTACAATTCGGACTGGAAGAATTGGCAAGTGCATCCGCAAATAGAATTACTCAAATCAAAAGCAAAAGCCGAAGGTTTGTGGAATTTATTTTTGCACGATATTGGTGGTTTTAACAATGTTGAATACGCTGCAATGGCAGAAATCATGGGGCGTTGTTTGATTGCTTCTGAGGTCTTTAATTGCAATGCGCCCGACACTGGAAACATGGAAGTGCTTTGGAAATACGGCTCGGAAGACCAAAAAACAACATGGTTGCAGCCGCTTTTAGAAGGCGAAATTCGTTCTGCTTTTTGTATGACAGAGCCAGATGTGGCATCAAGCGATGCCACAAATATGCAAGCAACCATCCATGAAGACGGTGATGATATTATTTTGAATGGTCGAAAATGGTGGAGTACGGGCATTGGACACCCAAACTGTAAGGTGTTGATTTTTATGGGATTATCTAATCCAAATGCTTCAAAGCACCAGCAACACAGTATGGTTTTAGTGCCGATGGAAACAGAAGGCGTCAAAATAGAAAGAATGTTGTCTGTTTTTGGAGCTTACGATGCACCTTTTGGGCATGGCGAAGTGAGTTTTACCAATGTTCGTTTGCCAAAAACAGCGTTGATACAAGGACTTGGAAAAGGTTTTGAGATTGCGCAAGGTCGCCTTGGACCAGGTCGTATTCACCACTGTATGCGTTTGATTGGAGCATCTGAAAGGGCTTTAGAATTGATGATTCGTAGAGGATTGAGTCGTGTTGCTTTTGGAAAGCCAATCGTTCAGCTCAATGCCAATCGAGATATAGTTGCCAATGCTCGAATAGACATTGATATGGCACGTTTGTTGGTGATGAAAACAGCTTATTTGCTTGATACTGTTGGTGTTATCGGAGCATTCAGCGAAGTGTCACAAATCAAAGTTGTTGCGCCAAATGTCGCTTGTCGAGTGATTGACCAAGCCATGCAAATGTTTGGTGGTGAAGGTTTGAGCGATGATACGCCTTTGGCGGCGATGTACGCTTACGCTCGGATTTTACGTTTGGCTGATGGCCCAGATGAAGTGCATCGTGGAGTGGTGGCAAATATGGAATTGAAAAAATACAAGTAATGTTATGCTAATTGTCGTAAAAATAGGAACAAATGTCCTTTCTTTAGAAAATGGATTGTTGGATTTGGCAACTTTGGGGCATTTATGTACTCAAATTGCTGACATCAAACAATTGGGGCATCAAGTCATTGTCGTGACTTCGGGTGCTGTTGGTGCAGGTCGCAAACTCTTTCCGAACCTCAATGATAAAAACAAAGTGGAACAGCGTCAGGTATTGGCTGCCGTTGGTCAGATTCGTTTGATGAATACCTATATGCAAATGTTTGAGCAATACGGACTCCATGTCGCTCAGATTTTGGCAACAAAAGAAGATTTTAGAGATAGGCACCATTACCTCAATATGAGGAATTGTTTTACGGCACTTTTACACGACAACATTATCCCGATTGTCAATGAAAATGATGTGATTGCCGTTACGGAATTGATGTTCACGGACAACGACGAATTGGCTGGGCTTGTCGCTGCTATGACGAATGCCAATATGTTGATTATTTTGAGCAATATAGAAGGTGTCTATAATGGAAATCCTAATGAATCAGACAGTTACCTATTGCATGAAATAGAAGCCAATGACAAACAAGTATTGTCGGTGGCTGCGCCTGTGAAGTCTTCTTTTGGTCGAGGAGGCATGACCACAAAGCTACGGATTGCTCAAAAAGCGGCACAAGTGGGCATCGAAACCTATATTGCCAATGGCAAAAAGCAAAATGTTTTGAAGCAAATTTTGTCAGAAGAAAAAATCGGAACGCATTTTATTGCGGAAAAGAATCTTTCCAACTTAAAAAAATGGTTGGTGTACAATCAGTTAGGTAAAAAAAGTGTTATTTTTGTCAATTCGGGAGCGGAAACAGCTTTGAAAAACCAAAATTCGAGCCTGTTGCCGATAGGTGTTACCAAAATCGAAGGTGATTTTTCAAAAGGAGATTTGGTTAATATTTTTAATGAAAAACAAGAACAAATTGGTGTCGGAATGGCGCAGTACAATTCTGCTGTTTTAGAAAGAAGTATGGGAAAAGCAAATAAAAAAGAGGTCATTCATTGTGATTATTTGGTGATTGTTTAGGTAAGTGAAACTTTTAAAGCAATGTGTTTAATACATTGTTCTAAAAGTTTGTAATTGTTGTATTGTTTTGGTTTTTAATTAATTAGAACCATTTCAAACAATTCCAAACATTAAATAACTAAAAAACAATGTATTTAAAGATATTGATTAAAAATGACTGTAAAAGAAAATATAAAAAAAGTCCGTATTGCTGCACGTCAATTGAGTGCTTTGAGCGATGCTCATTTTCAAGCAATTTTGCACCAAGTCGCTGATGCGATTGACGAAAATACAGCGCAATTGCTCGTCGAAAATGCAAAAGATTTGGCTCGTATGGATTCAAAAGACCCAAAATATGACCGCCTTCTGCTCAATGAAAATCGGGTAAAAAGCATCACCAATGATATGCGAAAAGTGGCAGATTTGGAATCGCCACTCAACCGTATTTTAGAAGAAAAAACAACTGCTAATGGACTTTTTTTTCAAAAAATAAGTGTTTCATTGGGCGTTATTGGCGTGGTATATGAGAGTCGCCCGAATGTGACTTTAGATGTTTTTTCTATCTGTCTAAAATCAGGAAACGCCACGGTTTTGAAAGGCAGTCAAGATGCTTATGACTCTAATTTTTTTATGGTAAAAATCATAAGAAATGTTTTGCAAACATTTGATTTACAAGATATTATTTATCTTTTGCCAGCGGAAAGAGAGCATTTGATTCACCTTTTGGAAGCGGTGAATGATGTTGATTGTATTATTCCTCGAGGTAGTCAAAACTTGATTGATTACGTCCGACAAAACTCTAAAGTACCTGTCATCGAAACAGGGGCTGGCGTTGTTCATACCTACATTGATAAAAGTGCGGATTTGGAAAAAGCAAAAAACATTATCACCAATTCAAAAGCCCGTAGAGTGAGCGTATGTAATGCTTTGGACTGTTTGGTTGTACATGAAAAACGAGTGAATGATTTGCCTTTTTTACTAAAAAATCTGATAGAACAACACGATTGTACTTTTTTTGCAGATAAAAAAAGTTTTAAAATCATAGAAGGAATAAGCCCAAATGTTCATCTTGCAACAAAAAGCGATTTTGGAAAAGAGCATTTGAGTATGACCTTGTCGATAAAAACAGTAGAAAATGAAATAGAGGCCGTTGATTTTATCAGTAGCAATTCTTCCAAACACAGCGAAGCGGTTGTGGCTGAAAATCAAGGTATTATGGATTTTTTTGCTCAAAATATAGATGCAGCCGTAGTTTATATCAATGCTTCTACAGCGTTTACCGATGGCGGAGAATTTGGGTTTGGTGCAGAAATTGGCATCAGTACCCAAAAATTACACGCCCGAGGACCTATGGCATTGCGAGAAATGACAAGCTATAAATGGCTTGTCAAAGGTGACGGACAAGTGCGGTGAAAATATTATAAACTATTATAAACCAGCAAGTTAAAAGACTATGGACTTATTGACTTGCGACTAATTTTATTTTAATTCAATGAAAAAATTAATTTTTGCCCTCAGCATCTTCATGGTAGCGATTTTCGCAGCCTGCCATAACAGCCACACTTCTGATACATCACTTTATGTGGTGAGTATTGAATTTACAAAACCAGATGTCGATAAGGCTGTTTTTGTCATCAATCAGAGCAATGAAATTGTCATAAAACTCAAAAGAGATGATAACTCAACTGTTCACAATGTCAGTGTAGATATTACGTCGCCCGATAACAAAACGACAAACATCTATAAAGCACATGAAAGTAAAACGGGTACGGTCACTGAAAATCTGACCTACAAACCAACAGCTTCCGGTACTTACACCATTACTTGTACGACGACTGATGGCGCAGAAGCACAACCCAATACTGGAAAAAGAACGTTCATCGTAAAGTAATAAACGCATCACGTAGAGAAAAGGTACGCCTTTTCTCGCACTACGTAGGCACAAGAAACACGAGAAAAGGCGTGCCTTTTCTCTACCATGTTATTTCCCCAAAAAAAATACAACCGCTATAGCTCCACAGGTATAGCGGTTTGTTTTTTTATAAAAATTGCTTTTGCAAAAAGATATTTTTCTTCATTGTTATGTAAAAGAGTCTTATTTTGCATCTTATTCTCAAAACATACTGAACAATGATAACAACTGAACCACTATCGCTCGAAAATCGCACCTATATTTATCAACGCCTAAAACTATCTTCCTTTTGGATGTGTGGAATTTTTGGCGGAAGCTATCTTTTATTTTTTAAGGTATTATTGCCCGCTATTCCTTCTGAGGTAAGTGGCTTTCGTATCGTTTTGACAGTAATGTTTTGTATGATTAACCTGATGTTTATATTAGGGATTGGTACTTGGATTTATGAGTTAAAATTGAATACACGATATGTGATTACTGGAATCATATCGCAAAAATGGGTAGAGATACAACGTAGAGCAGAGCACTCCAATAAGGTCACGCCATGGATAAGCATAGAATTAGAAGACGGGAAACTTGTAAATAAAAAAATCAGCGAGGAAGATTACAATCGCCTTGTGGTCAATGATGTTATAAAATTGGTCTATTTGCGCTATGCCCAAAATATTTTATCCTTAGAAAAAATATAGACTTTTTGTAAAAAACAAACCGCATCACGTAGAAAAAAGGCACGCCTTTTCTCTACGTTGCCAATAACAAGAAGCAAACAATGTATTTATTTTGACTAAAAAAAGAAAGTAAATGGACAAGTATTTTTTCATGGTAGCGATAGGTTTTAAATTTCACACTTGCAAATTTACAAAAAAACTATATATTTGCACTGCACTAACCATTTTTTATAATTATGATTAATAAAGTAGTAGAAAACGCTGCGGTTGCAGTGGCAGATATTCCCAATGGCGCAACCTTGATGTTGGGTGGATTCGGACTTTGCGGTATTCCTGAAAATAGTATCAATGCCTTATTGGATACAGGCGTAAAAGATTTGACTTGTATTTCAAACAACGCTGGTGTTGATGATTTCGGCATTGGATTGATGTTGAAAACCCGCCAAGTCAAAAAAATGATTTCCTCGTATGTTGGCGAAAACAAAGAGTTCGAGCGTCAATTGATGTCGGGAGAATTAGAAGTTGAGTTGTTGCCGCAAGGAACACTTGCAGAACGTATTCGTGCAGGTGGCGCAGGAATACCAGCCTTTTTTACGCCCGCTGGTGTAGGAACAGAAGTTGCCGAAGGCAAAGAAATTAGAGAGTTTGATGGTAAAAAATACTTGATGGAATCTGGTTTGAAAGCTGATTTTTCCATTATCAAAGCGTGGAAAGGCGATACCGCTGGAAACCTTATTTTTAAAGGAACGGCTCGTAATTTTAACCAAATGATGGCTGCTGCTGGCAAAATTTGTATTGCAGAAGTTGAAAAACTTGTTCCTGTCGGCAAACTCAATCCAAATGACATTCATGTTGCTGGGATTTACGTACAACGTATTTTTCAAGGAAAAAAATACCAAAAACGCATTGAGCAACGGACGATTTCTGTTCCTCAGAGTGCTACTGTAAATCCTCAAAGTACTGCTGCAAAAGCAACGTATGGTTTAGATAAAAACCAAATTGCGCAACGCATCGCACAAGAACTAAAAGATGGTTTTTATGTCAATTTGGGCATCGGAATCCCTACCTTAGTTGCCAATTATATTCCTAAAAATATGAATGTGGTGTTGCAATCTGAAAACGGATTGCTTGGTATTGGGCCATTTCCAACTGAAGAAAACGTAGATGCCGACTTAATCAATGCTGGAAAACAAACCATAACCATGTTGGAAGGTTCTTCGATATTCAGTTCTGCGGAGAGCTTTGCGATGATTCGTGGAGAACACGTTGATTTGACCATTTTGGGCGCAATGGAAGTGTCCGAAAATGGCGATATTGCCAACTGGAAAATCCCAGGAAAAATGGTGAAAGGCATGGGCGGCGCAATGGATTTGGTGGCTTCCGCCAAAAACATTATCGTAGCGATGCAACACGTGAGCAAAGACGGCAAATCAAAACTTTTGAAATCTTGTACTTTACCGCTGACGGGCATCAATTGTGTCAAAAAAATCGTAACAGAATTGGCGGTTTTGGAAGTTTTGCCAGAAGGTGGCTTCAAATTGTTAGAAACTGCGCCAGGCGTAAGCGTTGCCGACGTACAAAATGCAACCGAAGGAAAATTAATCGTTGAAGGCGAAATCTTGGAAATGAAGTTCTAAAACAAGAACTCCTAAGATAAAAGACTATCTGACTTACGACTTAAATTGACTTGCGACTTTTTAAGCTATTCTAATATTGGTTGATAATCCATTGGAAAGCACCTAATAATTTAGGTAAATCATTGAGATACAATACATTAGATTCTATCAGAACTTTTGTTTCATTCAAACGAAGGAAAACCCAATCGTTTCCTGTCGTAACACAACCGTAAATGTAATACTTGGGTTTTCCTTCTCTTTCATTGATTATTTTAGCCGCCAACATTTCGGCAATACATTGAGGAATACCTGCTTCAATATCTTGCTTTTTCGCTTCTACTAAAGCGATAATTGGAGCTTTTGGGTCATAGGAATAAGCAATATTTGAAATAATAAAATCTATAACACCATTTAATCCTTGTTCTTTGTTACCTTCTAAAGGTTCGCCAGAAAAAAGGCTTATTTTATCTTCGTTGTTATTAGCAACCTCATTCAAAATTGGGGCAATTATATTTTCCGATATTGCTTTTTCTGTCCGATTTGCACGACTTTTGTTGCGTTCTAAGGTAATTGTTAAACTATCCGATGGCACAACGAGTTCAAAATTTCCCATAAAAGAAGTTTTAAAACCTGCAATTCCGAATAATTCTTCTATGTGCTGTAGTTTTTTAAAATCTGTAAATTTTTTAAATTTCATATCGTATTTTTCTACAAAATTAGTATTTTTACAGCAATTATCAAACATTGAAAAATAAAATTTTAAATTAACGTTACTTTTTCAATGCTTTTCAATCATTTTTATTTTATTATTTATTAAAATTCTCTTTGAGAATTTATTTTTAGACCACGCAGAGGCGCAGAGAACGCAGAGTTTGTTCAAAAATCTACGATTTTTAAACTTCTCCGTAGTTTTCAGAATGGAAAGAGCTTTTGCAATATCCAATATCATAATATCCAATATCTCAATATCCAATATCTATATGTACCCAACACTTTCTAATATTCCTGCTGAATTTCGCATCGAAACACCTTTTCATCAAAACCAGTACTTGGTCAATGGCGAAATCCGTACTTGGAATGGCGAAATGGCAGACGTTATTTCTCCAATTTTTATCAAAAATGAAGATGGCTCGCTTTCGCAACCTGTCATTGGTTCGTATCCGCAATTGAGCGCAGAAGCGACGATGGAAGCCTTAGATGCTGCTGCCAAAGCATACAATCATGGACGTGGCGAATGGGCAACGATGACTGTTGAAAATAAAATCAAATGTATCGAGGCTTTTGTGCAAAAAATGCTAACATATAAGTCGCACGTTGTCAAGTTTTTAATGTGGGAAATTGCCAAAACATTGCCCGATTCGATTAAAGAATTTGACCGTACAGTTCAATACATCAATGATACGATTGGCGCATTGAAAGAGTTGGACAGACAAGGTTCTCAGTTCAAAATGGCTGAAGGTGTCATTGGTCAGATGCGCCGTGCGCCATTGGGAACGGTGCTTTGCATGGGGCCTTTCAATTATCCTTTGAACGAAACTTTTACGTTGCTGATTCCTGCTTTGATTATGGGAAATAGCATTGTTTTTAAAGTGCCACGACAAGGAGCTTTGTTGCATCAGCCGTTTTTGGAAGCCTTTCGTGATTGTTTCCCAAAAGGTGTTATGAATGTTATTTATGGACAGGGTAGGGTAGTTGTTCCGCCGATGATGAGTTCTGGTAAAATTGATGTTTTGACCCTGATTGGTTCGAGCAAAATGGCGGATAGCTTGCGCAAACAACATCCAAAAACAAATAGATTGCGTGCTATTTTTGGTTTAGATGCCAAAAATGCAGGGATTATTTTAGAAAATGCCGACTTGGATTTGGCAGCAAAAGAATGTATGTTAGGCGCACTTTCTTACAACGGACAACGCTGTACGGCACTCAAAATCTTGTTTGTTCATAAAAGTATTGCTGATGTTTTTTTACAAAAATTAAGTGTAGAAGTTGATGCCTTGAAAATGGGTTTGCCTTGGGAAGAAAAAGTAACAATTACGCCTGTTGCTGAACCCGAAAAACCGCAATACCACAGAGATTGTATCGCTGAAGCCTTGGCGAATGGCGCAACAATCATCAATCAAAATGGTGGGAAAATCGAAAACTCTTACGTAACGCCTACAATTCTTTATCCTGTCAATGACAAAATGAAAATCTATCATCAAGAACAATTTGGTCCAATCATTCCAGTTGTTCCGTTTGAACATACAGATGAAGTGTTGGAGTACATTATTCACTCAGAATATGGGCAACAAGTAAGTGTTTTTGGAACAGATGCGCACGAAATCGCCCAATTGGTAGATCCTTTGACGAATCAGGTTTGTCGTGTCAATATCAATTCGCAATGCCAACGTGGACCAGATGTATTTCCTTTTACAGGACGAAAAGACAGTGCGGAACGTACACTTTCCGTCCATCATGCGCTGACCGCTTTTTCACTCAATACAATGATTGCAACAAAAGCAACTGACAGTAATAAAAAATTACTAAACGAAATTTTATTGAATGACGATAGTAATTTCATTAGTACAAGATTTGTTTTTTAAGTAAAATCGGAACTGTTTAGCACTTGTACGTCGGAAAGTCCGTTTCCGACAAATCTATCGTGAATAAACGCTGTCAAACAGAATTTGACAGGTACATAGCCCCAGAATCTCTACGGTGTTAAACAGTTACGTAAAATCACTATCAAAACATTTTATGGCGAAAAAATCAAAAAATTACGCAGCTTATATCTTTGCATTTATTCAAACGGTGATTGCGGCATCGTCCCAAAACGCATTTTTAGTTCCAGGTTTCTCAAAGCGATTTTTTATCTATTTTTGGATATTGGTTGGTATGTGGCATTGTATTCAGTGGTTGTTGTCACGCTCAGAAAATAAATGGGTGCAATGGATTTATGTGATAATTGGGATTAATCTATATAATATTGCTTGGATTGGATTCGATTATTATGTACATCATACCTTAACTGACTTGATTGGCGTAAAGGAATTAATCGTAAATCAATTTTTGACAGCTGTTTGTGCTACGATAATTATAGAAAGTATCAATTGGTCAAAAGCACGAGAAAAAGCGCAGATAGAAAACCTAAGACTACAGTCCGAAAATATTGAAGCAAAATTTGAACTTTTAAAAAAACAAGTTAATCCTGAGTTTTTATATTATTGTTTGGACACTTTACAAAAAATGGTGAAGTCTGATGATTCAAAAATTGAAGTGTATATCCTCAAATTAGCAGATGTATATCGCCAAATTTTGAAAAAAAATAAAAATATTGTTACTTTAAAAGAAGAATTAGAATTTTTAGAAACGTATCTTTTTTTGATGAATTATGGTCGTGAAGCGGCGATACAGTATGAAATCAATGTGTCAGTAGCTGCACTCAATTGTAAATTACCAATTTTTGCGTTACAATCTTTAATGGATAAATGTTTAAACCACAATGATTTTTCAATAGAGAATCCTTTGTACATTTTGATTTTTCAAAAAGACAGTCAAAGTGTTACAATCACTAATAATCTGCAACCTAAATCAGTTGTTGAAAATATAGATATGGAACAATTGGAAATGTGTTATACACACGAAGGCATAGAAAATGGTGTGTTGATAGAAACCGAAACTTTTACTTACTCTACCACCTTAAAACTATTTTAACCATGTTTTTTGCTCAACTTCGCAAGCATTTTTACCAAAATACAGAAACGTATTACCTTTATTTTTATCCATTATTGATGCCTTTGCTTACGATGTATATGTCAAGAGCGAGTATTCACTCTTTGGAAGACGCTTTTATATATTGGCTATTTACAGGTTTCCTTCAATTGTTGCTTTTAGTAATCATTCAAAAAACATTGTATTTAACGTCTTATAAAAAAACAACCAAATGGTTAATTGCAACCTTTGCAGGTGCTATAGTGATTTGGTTTTATATATTTATAGACAGGCATTTTTTGCACGTTATTGCTCGATTTTCATTTCCTAATCCATGGTCACATATTGTAAGATATGCAGTCAATATTGTTCTTTTAATAGCTTTGGTAGAAGGAATTAAGTCTGCGGTAGAGCGTAAAAGTTTGATTATCAATAATATAATGTTGAGAAATGAAAATGCGCAGGCTCAACTAAACTTGTTGCTTCAGCAAATTAATCCACATTTTTTATTCAATAGTTTGACTGTTTTACAAGCAATGGCACGCTCAAAAGATGCTCGTACGGAAGAGTTTATTCTAAAATTAGGAGGAGTTTATCGCCAAACTTTAGAAAAAGACAAGGGAACAGTGACGCTCCGAGAAGAGTTGGAGTTTTTCAATGCCTATATGTATCTGATGAAGTTGCGCCAAGAAAAAGCAATCATTACAGAGGTTGAAGTGGCGGAAGAGTCTTTAGAATATTATTTGCCTTGTTTTACTTTGCAGCTTTTGGCTGAAAATTGTATCAAACACAACATCGTTTCGGAGTCAAGACCGCTTACTATACGTCTTTTTCAGAAAGACAGCAAAACCTTGACCATTTCAAATAACTATCAACCCAAAGGTCAGAAAATTGAATCATTTGGAATTGGTATTCAAAATTTAAAAAAACGTTACGTATTGGAAGGTGTCGTAAAGGGTGTAGAAATAGAACAAAATGAATCCAATTATACCACAACTATAAAATTAATCTAAGAGAAAATGAATATCCTCATCATTGAAGACGAACCCAAAACAGCTCAGATGCTCAAAGAATTTATTGAATGGCATCAAAATTATAAAGTTATGGCAATTTGCGATAGTGTCGAAACAAGCGTTGAATACTTAAAAAAACATCAACAAAGTTTAGATGTGATTTTTATGGATATACAACTGTCTGATGGACAGTGTTTTGAGATTTTTGATAAAATGTCAATCACATTGCCCGTTGTATTTTGCACTTCTTACAATGAATATACGATGAAGGCTTTTAAACATCATGGCATTGATTTCATCGTAAAACCATTTAGCGCAACCGATATTCGCCAAACAATAGCAAAAGTGGAAGCCTTGAAAGGCAGTTTTTCAAGCAATACTATTGATATTACACCTGTAAAAGAGCTTATGGTAGAGAAAAAAAGCTACCAAACGAGTTTTTTAATACGTTTTCGAGAAAAAATATATCCTGTTCGGGTAGAGGATATTGCTTTTTCCTATTTAGAAAATGAAGTTGTTTATTTATATACTTTTCAAGGTGAAAAACATCCAATTTTTAAAACCCTTGATGACATTGAAAGTGCAATTTCACCAGAACATTTTTACCGAATCAATCGCCAAACGATTGTCAATAGAAAAGCAATTAAAGAGATTGAACCATATTTTAACCAAAAAATAGTCGTAAAATTAATCCTTCCGACACCTGAGCAAAATCTTGTTTCAAAGTTAAAGGTTACGCATTTTTTGAGTTGGATTGAGAAAGGCTAAGTTTTTATACCAAAATTAAAGATTTTTATGTAACTTTGACCAAAATTTATTTTTATTATGCCAAAATCCTATTCTCAATATAAATATGACGACCTAAAAGAGTTAGGTATAGAATTGAAACTTCGTAATTTCATAAAAACGGTTACACCTCTTGAAGCATCAGATTTTTTGAAAACGCTTTTAGAGATGAATACGAGTATGACACTCAATACAGAAAAAGCAAAATCAGAATTTTTGATTGCGCCAATTTTGTATGAAATTGCTCGTAAAAATAGAGATAGCATTTCGTTTTTTTCGGGTCATAATTTGAATGTTGATAAAGATTTAGGCTTAAAAGGGTTTTGTGACTTTTTATTTACCAAAGTACCCGAAAGTACTTTTATAAAAGAACCCGTTTTTTGCATTGTAGAAGCAAAAAATGATAACCTCGAAAATGGAGTTCCTCAATGTATTGCTGAAATGTATGCTGCAAGGCTTTTTAACGAGCGTAAAAATACACCAATAGAAATGATATATGGCTGTGTAACAACAGGTTATCTATGGCAATTTTTGAAATTAGATGGCTCTGATGCTTATCAAGACACTACTATTTATTCATTGAGTGATTTGTCAAAAGTCCTCGGTATATTGCAATCTATAGTCAAAAGTTAGTTTTTTTTAGTTAAAAAACTATTTCAAAACGCTACGTGTCGTCAGACACGTAGCGTTTTTTGTTTTTACTGTTGAAAAAACAATCCGAAAACTACAATCCGCATTACAGTCATTTCACTCCTTGATTTAGTTCATTCACCCAACTTCTCCTTTTTTTCGCACAAAAGATGACCTACTTTTGTAGCATCAATCACAATCACACTTTAAATTATTCATTATGACAACTATTATTAAAATTAAAACAAACACAATCAAAGCATTAATGCTTTTTTCTGTAATGACTGTAGCTTTTTCTTGTTCTAACGGACAAACCAACACTCCAAAAGCCGACGCAACAAGTGAAAATACGGCATCTCTTGAGAAAAAAGCAGAATCCATTACCATCAAAGGAACGGTAAAGGCGATTACCTCAGGCAAAGATGGCTACTCCGCTGATGTACAAACTGACAACGAAGGCATTTATGCTGCGTTGGTATCTATCAGCAATGTAGGAGGACCTCAAAATTACAAAACGTGTGCTGTAGGCGACGAGGTTAGCTTCAAAGGTATTTCTTTTGTTTCTAGCAGTACAAAACGAATGACAGTAGAGGAAATTATCAGTATTGGCACTACGGATACTCAAATGTTGATTGAAGCAAGCTCTTTTAGAGGTGTCAAAGTAGGCGATGCCATTAAAAACTACAATGTGGATTACGTTCAAAAATCTAAAATAAAAACAGGTGAAGGCTCTTTTGAGGCTTATGAAATCAAAGATTTTGAAAACAATCCTGCGGCTTATTTTCTTCCAGACCCAAATAACAAACTTTTGGTAGGCGATATTACCATAAATACTCCAAAAGCAAGTACAAAAGAAGGACTAAAAGTTGGTGATACCTTTAATGATTTATTGAAGTTTTTTCCCAATGTCGAAGTGCATGGTTCAGAATCAGAAGGACGCACTTACGCAACGGCTAACAATATTTCTTATCGCTTAGATGCGGCTAATTTTCAATACGATATTGACAAAAAGAAAATTAAAGCGGCAACTAAAATTACAGAAATTATGATTAACCGTAAGTAGTCAAATGTAAAAATGAATAGCGCAGTTTAAACTCGTAAGTTGCTGATTAACAGGACTTTTGAATTTTAAACCTCACTTAGATTAAAGTTAAAAACCTTTTCAAATATGGAGAAAGATACGACCAATACCCTAGGAAATAAAGCACAAATCAGTTTTTCCATTCGACAAGCCGACAAAATCTATTTTGTTTTGGTTGAAAATATAGCATTTGCCTGCTCAAAAGGGAAAACAGTCTATCTCGTTGATTTCAACGGCAATAAACATATTATTGCTAAAACATTAGAAACCTTGGAAGGGCTTCTTTCTGAGCAACAATTTTACCGCATCAATCGACAAATGTTAGTCAATAGGAAAGCAATTAAAGATGTCGAAACATACACCAATCAACGAATATTGGTGCATTTGACCCTTTTAACATTTGAAGAGGCTATTGTACCTCGTGTAAAAGTAAAACCACTATTGAGTTGGATTGAAAAGGGGTGAAATTTACTAAAAAAGACTTACGACTAATAACCACCACGCAAAGCGACTTAAAGACTTACGACTAAAAAAAACTTACAACTAATAACCACAAAATGAAAACGAGCAGAGGTTGAACAATTAAGATTTTTCTTGAAAATTCAACTTCTGCACTATTAATTTTATTTTTTAAAACCTTTTTTTAATGAAAACGTTAAGATTCACACACCTAATAATAGCATTGCTATTATTTTGTCACACCATTGTGTTTGCTCAAAAGACACATTACGTGGACAATCTACACCTTTTGAGTACACCTTTTTCTTCACTGCAAATTGCCATTGATTCTGCCAAAACGGGTGACGTTATCGTCATTCAAGGTAGCCCAATCTCCTATGGCAATATCAAAATCGCCAATAAAGCACTGACTTTTATCGGGACGGGGCATCATCCCAAAAAACAAAATGCGCACAGCGTTTTGATTGACGAGGTGGAGTTTTCGCCCGAAACGAAAAATGTTACGTTTGATGGTTTGGTTTTGAACAAAGTCAATACGACACAAGCTGAACAAATTCAAAACCTTACGGTCAGAAATTGCCAAATCAACAAAAGCGTTGAATTGGGAGATTTTACGTACAATTGTTTGTTTTATAGCAATGTTTTTGAAAAAAATGCGACGATTAGCAGCAAAAAAACAGCGAACTTAGTCGATGTTAATTTCTCAAACAATTTTTTCTATTTGCCTAAAATTGGGCCTTTGGGAAATGTCCAGAATATACGTTTTTCCAACAACCTTTTTAGCGGTGATGAAGTAGGAGTTCGTCCGTATATTTTTGACGGAATGAAAAATGTATTGATTGAAAACAACCTTTTTTACCACGTTTTATCTTTTGAAAATGTAAAAAATGGCAACGTTTTGACCAATAACTACAGCTCAGAATGTGATATGGCTTTTGACAATCATTTGCTTACGTCGGGTTTTAATCCAATGTTTAAGGCTTACAAAGGCGGTACTTTTGCACCACACTACGATTTTCGCAACATCAGCAATGTTGGAATCTATACTGGGAAATATGAGTTTTCTATGACTGGCGAAGCAGCAAATGTAGCAAGTGTTAGAACATTAAACGTTCAAAATCAATCACTTAAAAACGATACACTCCGTTTTATGTTTAATTTTGAAGCCAATGCAGCAAAGATTTTCTCACAAAATCCATCATTGAATTTTAAAATTAACAATTATTTAGAAAAATTTGCAGATGTAAATTGGTCGGCAATTACCGAAGTAGAATATTTTTTAGACATTGACCCAGGTGTTGGAAAAGCAACGAAATTGGTCTTACAAACACCTTTTACAAAATCCCTTAACCTGACGGATGTTGCGGCTGTTTTTTCAAATGTAAAAACACCCAACAAAAAATTTACGCTTTTTATTCGTTGTAAAAATGATAAAAGCCAATGGTCGCAATTGCAATATTTTTCTTTTTTCGTAGAAAAAACAGATATTGCATTGGAATTGCTAAAACTTCCAGAACAAAGTTGTAAAGATTCAGATGCGACTTGTTTTCGTTTTTTGGTGAAAAACAATGGTACAAAAACCATTGAATCACAAAATGCAAGTTTAGTTATTTTTAATAAAAAATACACAACTTCTATCCTTACTCAAATTCCAAAAATTTTGCCAAACAACGCAACGGAAATTGAAATTTGTGATAAAAATAAATTGTTATTAGAGAAAGACAGCCTTTTTGTACAGCTTAACAATGATTTTTTAGAACACACTGACCAAAATCCAAGCAATCAAATAGTCTCTTTGCCAAACCTCAGAACAGATGTTTTGGAGTTAGAAGTTTATGACATTAGAGGAATTTCTTGTAATGACCGCAACGATGGACGTGTAGAAGTCAAAGTGAAATTCGACCCAAATACAACTTCATCTATTTATCAATGGTTTTACACCACGCCAGAAGGTGTTGTTTTAAAATACAAACATGGTTTTCATTTGTCATTAAATACATTGGCAGCAGGTTGGCATAAAATCAAAGCGATTGGCAAAAATGATTGTTTTGCTTCAACGGAATTTTTTGTTCCAGATGCAACACCTTTAAAAACGAGTTTGAAAATTGTTTCTGATTACAACGGACAAGCCATCTCTTGTAGCGGTAAAAACGATGCAACAATTGACATCGTTACTTGTGGTGGATTTTCATCTTACGAATACGTGTGGAGTCACAAGCAAAATGCAGAATACGATACTAAAAAATTGGAAAAATTAGCAGCAGGAACATATTCTGTAACTGTCGAAGATGCACATTATTGTAAAACAACAGCATCTATAGTAATCGCAGAACCTACGCAGATAGAAACTTCTATTGCAAAAAGCAATTTTAACGGTGTAAATATTTCTTGTAACGGTGGTCAAAATGGTAGTGCAAGCGTTACCGCTACTGGTGGTACAGGTACTTTGACTTATCTTTGGAGCAATGGCGCAACAACCGCTACTGTCACTAACCTCAAAGCAGGTATTTATACAGTAACTGTTTCAGACATCAATGCTTGTAGTTTGGTAAATACTATTACAATTACAGAACCAACAGCAGTTTCTATTGCAAAAATATCTACCCAGCCAACGTGTAACGCAGCAAGCGGCACATTAAATGGCACAATCAACATCACAGCAAGTGGTGGAACAGGAGCATTTACTTACAATTGGGGCGGTGGAGTAACTACTCAAAACCGCACAGGTTTAGGCAGTGGAACTTACACGGTAACTGTAACAGATGCAAATGGTTGTAAAGCAACAAATACAACAACATTAACAGAACCTACGGCAGTTTATTGTTATGTAAGTAATAATTTTTCTCCAACTTGCAATGGTTTTAGTAATGGTTATATTTATTTCAATTTTGGAGGAGGAACGGGTACAATTACAACTTCGCCAAGTAATTTAGGATTGGCAGCAGGTTTATATAATTTCACAGCAACTGATAGCAATGGCTGTTCTGCAACAACAAGTGCTGTCGTTACAGAGCCAACAGCAATTTCAATTGTAAAAACAAGTACACAACCAACGTGTAACGTAGCAAGTGGCACATTGAATGGTTCAATTAACATCACTCCAAGTGGCGGAACAGGAGCTTTTACTTACAATTGGGGCGCAGGAGTTACTACTCAAAACCGTACAGGTTTAGGAGCAGGAACTTATGTTGTAACTGTAACAGATGCCAACGGTTGTAAAGCAACAAATACCACAACATTAACAGAACCAACCGCAGTTTATTGTTATGTAAGCAATAATTTTTCTCCATCTTGTAATGGCTATAGCAACGGCTATATTTATTTCAATTTTGGTGGTGGAACGGGTACAATTACTACTTCACCAGCTAATTTAGGATTGGCAGCAGGTTTATATAATTTCACAGCAACTGATAGCAATGGCTGTTCTGCAACAACAAGTGCTGTCGTTACAGAACCGACAGTAGTTTCTATTGCAAAAACAAGTACACAACCAACGTGTAATGCAGGAAGTGGTGCATTGAATGGTTCAATTACCATCACGCCAAGTGGTGGAACAGGAGCTTTTACTTATTTATGGAACAATGGAGCGACGACTCAAAATCGCACTGGCTTAGGAGCAGGAACTTACACAGTAACTGTAACAGATGTAAATAGTTGTACTGCAACAAATACAACAATATTGACAGAACCAACAGCAGTTTCAATTGTAAAAACAAGTACTAGTCCAAAATGTAACGCAGCAAGTGGCACATTAAACGGTTCAATTACCATCACGCCAAGTGGTGGAACAGGAGCATATACTTACAATTGGGGCGGTGGCATCACTACACAAAATCGCACAGGTTTAGGTAGCGGCACATACACAGTAACTGTAACAGATGCGAATGGTTGTACAGCAACAAACACAACTATATTGACAGAACCATCAGCAGTTTATAACTATGCAATTAATATTTATCCTCCATCTTGCAATGGTGGTAATGATGGT
>JAYWHK010000172.1:0-3312 GCA_043777755.1 Saprospiraceae bacterium | reverse complement strand
TCAATACCTTAAATCTTATCGGCTAATTCTAACCAACGCATTTCTTTTTCTTCTGAATCCTTGTTGATTTTTCCCAAATCAATTGAAAGTTTCATCATATTATCGTTAGAAAGCGAAGGGTCATTGAATTTTTCAGTGATTTCCTTCCTTTGCTTCTCTAATTTTGCGATGTCTTTTTCGAGTTGATTGTATTCCTTTCGTTCAGAACCAGTCAATCCTACTTTGGCTTCCACAACAGTATTGGTATTAGAAAAAGGTTTTTTGTCAGCTTCTTGACGAAGGCGTTTTTCTTCCGCTTCTTCTTCCGCTTTGTCAGCACGGTAATCAGAATATTGTCCGTTGTAATCTCTAATTTTGGCATCGCCTTCAAAAATAAAAAGGTGATCAACCATTTTGTCCATAAAAAACCTATCGTGCGTAATTACCACCAAACAACCAGGATAATCCATTAAAAAATCTTCCAATACGTTGAGTGTCAGCAAGTCAAGGTCATTTGTAGGCTCATCGAGAATCAAGAAATTCGGGTTGCGCATCAAGATAGTCAGCAAATACAAGCGGCGACGTTCACCTCCTGAGAGCTGCGAAACATAAACCTGTTGCTGTCCAGGCGAAAATAAAAAGCGTTCAAGCATTGCTTTTGCTGTTATTTTCTGCCCTTTGTCCAATGGAATAAATTCAGCGATGTCCGTAATGACTTCGATAACACGTTTGTCCGTTTTGAGTTCGATGCCACGTTGGTCATAATGTCCAAAAACAATCGTTTCTCCAACAATCACTTTTCCAGTATCGGGTGTTTCTTCTTGCGTCAAAAGTTTGATAAACGTAGATTTTCCAACGCCATTTCGACCAACAATACCAAGACGTTCTTTCTTTTTGAATTTGTAATCCAATTTATCAATCAGCAATCTACCATCGTAACCTTTGCTCACATTGTGACATTCCACAATTTTAGAACCCATACGCTGCGTATTGATGCTGATTTGCATTGGATCATTGTCTAATTTTTTAGAAGTTACTTCTTTTAAATCATAAAAAGCATCCACACGAGATTTTGCTTTTGTGCCTCGTGCTTGTGGTTGCTTACGAATCCAATCCAATTCTCTACCCAATAATTTTCTATTTTTGTCCATCGTAGCGGCATCAACTTCTTGACGGGTCGCTTTTTTGTCCAAATATTCAGAATAATTACCTTTGTATTTGTAGAGTTGTCCACCTTCCAGCTCAAAAAACGTATCGGTTACATTTTCAAGGAAGTACCTGTCGTGCGTCACCATCAAAATCGTCAAATTTGGTGTTTGAAGGTATTTTTCCAACCATTCAATCATGTCCAAATCCAAGTGGTTCGTAGGCTCATCGAGAATCATAAAATCAGGTTCTTCAATAATCAAACGAGCCAGAGCCAAGCGTTTTTGTTGTCCGCCTGACATGGTGCTTACTTTTTGGTCAAAATTTGTAATACGCAATTTTGTCAAAACCTCGTTGATTCGAGCTTCCACTTCCCATGCTTTCAATTCGTCCATTTCTGCCATTGCAGCTTGTAACAAATCTTGTTTGTCTGGAAAAATCAATGCCTCTTCATAGCGACGAATCGCTTGAATCATAGGCGTAGGCGAATCAAAAATTGCTTCAATAACAGTATGATTCGGGTGAAATTCGGGTTCTTGTTCCAAGAAACCAATACGCAAGCCTTTGCGAAAAAGAATTTTAGATTTTTCACCTTCTGCACCATCTTGACCCGAAATTACTCGCATCAAAGTAGATTTTCCAGAACCGTTTTTAGCAATTAAAGCAATTTTTTGCCCTTTATCAATATTCAATGAAATGTCTTTGAACAAAGTTTTTTCACCGTATATTTTGGTTATATTTTCTAACGTTAAATAATTCATTGATTAAATAAAATGTTGCAACATAATAACTTCTCTTTCTGTCAAGTAGCGGTAACGGCTTCTTGGAAGGTCTTTTTTCGTTAAACCTGCATAATAAACACGGTCTAATTTTTCAACTACATAACCCAAATGTTCAAAAATACGGCGAACAATTCGGTTTCTTCCAATGTGAATTTCGATACCAATTTCTTTTTTATTGCTGTCATCAATAATGCTCACACCATCAACTTCTGCGACACCATCTTCAAGGTTTAAGCCTTGAGCGATTTGCTCGAGGTCACGTTTTGTAATGGGCTTATCTAAGGTTACATGATAGATTTTTTTTACTTTATGACTCGGATGTGAAAGTTTTTTAGCCAATTCACCATCATTTGTCAAAAGCAATAAACCAGTTGTTTCTCTATCCAAACGACCAACAGGATAAATTCTTGATTTTATCACACTGTCATCAATCAAATCCATCACCGTTTTGCGGTCGTGTTCATCGTTCATTGTAGTGATAAAATCTTTTGGCTTATTCATCAATAAATAAACCAATTCATGTTGAATTTCTAATTTTTTATCCGCATAAGTCACCACGTCAGTTGGCGCAATACGACTTCCAGGTTCAGTAACAACAACGTCATTTACTTTCACCTCGCCGTTCTTGATAATTTCACCAGCTGCTCTACGAGAAGCAACACCAGCCAAAGCAACAAATTTATTCAAGCGCATATCACCATCATCAAACGTTTGCTCGGTTTTGGCTTCTACTTTTTTAGCTTGTTTTTTTATTTGCTTGCGTTCAGCTCTTTCTTTATTGATAAAAGTTTCTTTTTCTGTATCAAAATTACGTGTCGGTTTGTCAAAACTCCCTACACGATACTTGCGCTCACCACCATCGCTATCCAGAGAATTGCGTCTTGGACGCTCTTCTTCACTGCCATCTTTGTCAAACGGTTTGCGCTCGCCAGTTTCATCTAAACGAACACGGCGTCTGTCGCCACCACCGAACTCTCGTTTTGTACGCTCACGCTCAAAACTACCTACGCTGTCTTTGTCAAATGGTTTGCGCTCAGGTCGTTCATTACGAGGTCTGTCTTCGCTACCAAAACTACGTCTTGGTTTATCTTCTCTACCTTCTTTATTTAAAGGTGTTCTTTCTTCTCCACCAAAATCACGTCTTGGTCTATCATCGCTACCTGCTTCTCTATTAAAAGGTTTGCGTTCTCTAAAAGGTTGATTTTCACCATCTTCTCTATTAAACGGTTTTCTGTCATCACCACCGAACTCACGTCTTGGCGGTCTTGAATCTCCACCGTCACGGTTGAATGGTTTGCGTTCTCCGCCTTCTCTGTTAAATGGTTTTCTATCGTCACCACCACCAAACTCACGTCTTGGCGGTCTTGAATCTCCACCGTCACGGTTGAATGGTTTGCGTTCTCCG
>JAYWHK010000171.1:0-3333 GCA_043777755.1 Saprospiraceae bacterium | reverse complement strand
TCGATGGTCGCTAAGACTTAAAAAACTGTTTGTTAATTGCATGCCAAATTTAATTTTTCGCAAAGATAATACTTTATTAGAACTTTACAGCCCTGCCCTACGGCATTAGCGGAGTTGGTATATATGGACGAAAAAAGGTGGAAAAATTAGAATTTTTGCGTATCTTTGCATCTTAATTCATTATTTATGATATTAATAGCCAATCCAATATACGATGTCGTGTTCAAATATCTGTTAGAAGATATGAGCATTGCCCAAGAGTTGTTATCCACGATACTTGGCGTAGATATTATTGAACTCACGGTCAAACCACAAGAAACGATTGTAAAAGATGAAACTTCGGGCGAAATAAAGATTTTTCGCTTGGACTTCAAAGCCATTATCAAGTTAGCAGATAATGAGTACAAAACCGTTTTGATTGAACTGCAAAAAGCAAAACAATCGCACGATATTTCAAGATTTAGGGTTTATTTGGGCGAAAACTATAAAAAACAAGAAACTATAACCTTAGCAGACGGTACACAAGATAGCGTTTCGTTGGAGATAGTGCCTATTTATATTTTAGGTTTTAATTTAGAAGGTGTAGAAGTTCCTGTTTTGAAGGTCAATCGCAACTATACTGATGCGATAACGAATGAAATCGTTACCGCCAAAAATGAGTTTATCACTAAATTAACGCACGAAAGTTACACTATCCAAATAAGACGACTAAAACGAGAGCAAAGAAACAAATTAGAAGAAGTCTTAGAGATTTTCAGTCAAGATACGGTTAGCAAAAATCTCCATAATATTGAGATAGCCAATGAAAGTCAAAATTCACTTGTCAAAAAAATGGTCAAACGTCTATCCAAAGCTGCAAGCAACGAAACCATAAAGCGCAAAATGGAAGCCGAAGATATGATTGAGCGATTAATTAATAAAGAAGCACAAGAAAGACTAAAAGAGCAGGCGGAGGTCTATGAAAAAAAAATAGAAGAAATCATAACTGTAAAAGATGAAGAATTAAATGCAAAAGACGAATTAATAAACATAAAAGATAAGCAACTTGAAGAACTTTTAAGAGAAATTGAACAATTAAGAAATCAAGTAAAGTAAAATACAAACTCCGCTAATCCCACCCTACGGCATTAGCGGAGTTTGTATTTAAAAGAAATTGAACAATTAAGAAAGCAGAATTTTTGATAAAAATAAAAAAAATGCTACAATCTTCTCGAAAAAGATTGTAGCATTTTTTTATCAAACAACTCAATATTTTTTATTTATTCAAAACCTTTGCCATTGTTGCACCGATTTGCGCAGGAGAACTCACTACGTGAATGCCACAAGCCGCCATGATGCGCATTTTAGCTTCCGCTGTATCATCAGCACCGCCAACGATTGCACCAGCGTGTCCCATCTTACGACCTTTTGGCGCAGTTTGTCCAGCGATAAAACCAACAACAGGTTTTGTACCGTGTTTTTTAATGTATTCAGAAGCGATGGCTTCTAAGTTTCCACCAATTTCGCCAATCATAACAATAGCATCTGTTTCGTCGTCGTTCATCAACATTTGAACAGCTTCTTTTGTGGTCGTTCCGATAATTGGGTCACCACCGATACCGATTGCTGTAGAAATACCAAAACCAGCTTTTACGATTTGGTCAGCTGCTTCATAAGTCAAAGTTCCTGATTTTGAAACGATGCCAATACGACCTTTTTTGAATACAAAACCTGGCATAATGCCAACCTTCGCTTCGTCAGGCGTAATCACACCTGGGCAGTTTGGACCAATCAAAATACAATTTTTGTCTTCGATGAATGCTTTTGTTTTCACCATATCTTGGATTGGAATACCTTCGGTGATACAAACAATCACCTTAATACCTGCATCTGCTGCTTCCATGATAGCGTCCGCTGCAAAAGCTGGCGGTACAAAAATAATAGAAGTGTCCGCACCTGCTTGTTGAACGGCATCATTCACCGTATTAAAAACAGGACGGTCTAAGTGCATCGTGCCACCTTTGCCTGGCGTAACACCACCAACTACAGGAGAACCGTAAGCAATCATTTGTTCAGCATGAAAAGTTCCTTCTTTTCCAGTGAAACCTTGTACTATGATTTTGGATTTTTTATTGACTAAAACTGACATATTTACGAATTTAAATGATTTTGAAGCTCAATTTTGAATTTCGCTGCAAATATAGACATTTATATATATTTTCTATTCGTTCTACTTTATAATTATTTATTAAGTATAAATTTTTTTATAAAAAAATACGTGTCGGCGCATAATTGTTTTTAAAATGATAAAAAAATCGTATTTTTGCGCTCGAAATAAAAAAAATATGTCACAGAAACTTTCAATAGTCATTCCTGCGTACAACGAAGAACGCACCATTCACTTAATTTTAGACCGTATCAAAGCCGTTAAGCTCATCAATGATATGGAAAAAGAATTGATTATCACCAACGATTGTTCTAAGGACGACACCGAAGGGGCTATCAAACGTTACATGACGGCTAATCCTGATGTAAATATTCAGTATTACAAACACGAAGTGAACAAGGGAAAAGGTGCTGCTTTGCATACTGGCATCCGTCATGCTTCGGGCGATTTTGTGGTAATTCAAGACGCTGATTTAGAATACGATCCGCAAGAATACAATATTTTACTCAAACCATTTTTAGATGGCTTTGCAGATGTTGTTTATGGTTCTCGTTTTATGGGTGGTCGTCCGCACAGGATTTTGTTCTTTTGGCACTCTATTGGAAACCAATTTTTGACTTTTACGTCAAATATGTTCACCAATTTGAACTTGACCGATATGGAAACTTGTTATAAAATGTTTCGTCGTGAGATGATTCAAAGTTTGGAATTGAAAGAAAATCGCTTTGGTTTTGAGCCAGAAGTGACGGCTCGCATCAGCCGAATCCCGAACATTCGCATCTATGAAGTTGGCATTTCTTACTACGGTCGTACTTATTTGGAAGGCAAAAAAATTGGCTGGAAAGATGGTGTCCGTGCCATTTACTGTATTTTGAAATATAATTTGTGGTCAAAATAGAAGAGAACAGTGACTCGTGATAGCAATATAGCATTATCACAACTTTCAACTCCCGATTTTTATACATTTATTACACTGTTTGAAAAGTTTGTTATTGTTTGTAATTGTTATATTGTTTTGTTTTTCAATTAGTTAGAATCATTTCAAACAATAGCAGACATTAAGCAACTAAACAAACAGTGTATTTATTTACTCGATGTTCCAGTTTTTGAAATTTTAGGCATAATTTTTTTTGACACTAAAATTTTATAATTTTTTTATAATTTTTATAAAAATAAAAAATTGATAT
>JAYWHK010000170.1:0-9299 GCA_043777755.1 Saprospiraceae bacterium | reverse complement strand
TGCTTTTAAATTTCAACACATTGGAAATCAGGTCTTTATGTCCGCAAATCATACCTACTCGCCAACCTGCCATGTTGTGGCTTTTGCTCAATGAATTTAACTCCAAAACATATCCCGCTGCACCTTCGATACTCAATAAACTCAAATATTTTTTATTCAAAATAAAATTGTATGGATTATCATTGAGTATCAAAATGTTGTACTTTTGAGCGAAAGCGACCAAACGCTCAAAAAATGCTCGGTCAGCTTTTGCGCCAGTTGGCATTTGTGGATAATTGGCAAACATCAATTTCACTTTTGTCAAATCTTCACGCTCCAAGGCATCAAAATCTATCAACCAATCATTCGAAGCATCTAACTCATAATCAAGGACTTGTGCGCCACTCAGCAAGGCAGCCGCACGATAAGTCGGATAGCCAGGATTCGGGACAAGTGCCACATCGCCCGCTTGTAAATACGCCATACAAACGTGCATAATCCCTTCTTTTGACCCCAAAAGCGGCAACACTTCATTCATCGGATTAAGGCTTACGCCAAAAAATCTTCCGTACCAATCCGCTATCGCTTCTCGCAACGCAGGTATGCCAATATAGGACTGATAGGCATGATTTTTTTCATTTAAAGCACTGTCTGTCAATGCTTTAACGACATTTTCATGCGGCGGCAAATCAGGACTACCAATGCCCAAATTGATGATATTCTTGCCTTCGGCGTTCAAAGCTGCAATTTCTTTTAGCTTTTGCGAAAAATAATATTCTTGAACAAGGTCAAGACGGGTTGCGGTTTCTATCATTTAAAAAAGTCAAAATGTAAAATTCCAAATTTAAAATGTAAAAGGAATTTTAGGGTTGTGATTTGCGCTAGTTTTTTTATTTTGAAAGTATTGTTTTTATCTTCACTTTTCATCAATTGACATAAATTCAATAATTTGGTGCTGTTCTCCCGAGAAAACGTGTTTAGTCATTGCTCTATGTTTCGTTATTAAAGGAGGTACATTTGATTCATAAACAAGTTGGCAATAATTTACTGCTCTGTTTCCTTCAAAATGTTCTACTATCAAAATCAACCTATGCAAATTGTCATAAAAATAAGAAGTATATTTTGTACTAAAAGGTGATTCCTTTTCTATAATTTGTAAAATTTCATTGTCCTCGATTTTATAAATATGCGTTGAAATTCCAATATCACGTTCTCGTTTGAATTTTACAATAAGCTCATTTTTAGTTTTTTTGATTTTAGGTTTATAAAACCAATACTCTTGTTCAATACTATCTGCATTTAAATTAGGAAATGGGCTACCGATTAATATAGTTGTATCTTTTCCATCGTTGATATTGGCAACGCCATAAATCAGTACTCCATTTTTATCAAAACAATATTTTTTCTTACTTTTTTCATCTTGTTTTCCTTCTATTATTTGAAACGCTTCATAACAACCACAACAAAGTTGAGCATTGATAATCAATGTTTTACAAAGAAAAAAGAGGATTGAAAAAGTAATTTTTTTCATTGAAAAAACTATTTTGTTATAACATAATTTGTTCCGAAGGCTTGTCACTTTATTTTGAGTAAAAATAAACTTTACTTTTTACAGTCTTCCATTCATCAGTTAGTGGATTTTTCACACGACACTCTAAGTTTATTTTATTTTTACCTTGTTTTGTAGGTTTGTATTTCAAATATGCACCTCTTTCATCTATATTACAAGGTAAATTTTTACCATTGGCAAAAAATGCTATATCTCTACTTTTACAGATAAAGGCATTATCCATCAATGAAACATAGCCTTCAAAATAATCTTGATTCTCAACATTAATTTGTTCTGTTAGCAATACTAAATTAGGCATTCCACAGTAGATGCAATCTGCCTTCGCTTTATTGTCAGAATGATATAATACCTGCAATTCATCTTGTTTTACGTTATGTATCAATTCTTCCAATTTCAACAAGGCATTTGCAGGAGAACTATTTGCCAACCTGTCCCAAAATGTAGAATCTTCTATGATTGTGTTGTGTCCAAAATATATTGAAACATCTTTATCTAAATTACTGATAATTAAGTATCTATTTGCTTTATATTTGTCAAATGCTCCTTGTATTTCTTTCTTTTTTTTCTTATTAAAAAAGCTAAAATAAGGAAAATAACTTTTGCAATTTACCATTCTTCCATCAGTGTATCTGGCATCAATTCCTCCTGTATTTTCTATCAGTTCATCTTTAACATCGTTTAAATAATCGCATAGTATTTTACTGTTTTCCGTGTACTTAATAGAGGCATCTAAATATATTCGATTGCAGGTATCGCCTTTTGCTTGAATTGTCTTTTGAATTTCTGTAAGTAGATTTTGATTTTGGTTGTCAAATAATTCATTACTCATTCGCAATGCTTTTCTTGTTTCAAAAATATTATCAAACTGCTCTTGTCCAAAAGCAGCATTGTAATACAAATAGCCCAACGCACCAATCACAGCGCAATAGAAAAAATGCCAATATTTTGAAAAATTTGTGTTCATTGATAAAAAAGTTATATTTTTGCAGTAAAATTTATGTACAATGGAAAAAAGAGCATTTGATTCATTCGCTTACGACGAAATAGAACGTTTATTTTCTATCAAAAGAGTAAAAAATAATCAAGCATTGACCACTTGGACTAATGCAACGCAAGTTATACCTAAAAAAATTGAGGAACAGCTTGAAATGTTGCAAAGTTCGCTCAATCAATTCGCTGATGCTTGGAACGAAGACGAACTTAAACTGTTTTTTATTGGACCTCTTTTGGTTCAAGCCGAACTCTATGGCGAAAATTTTAAACCATTCACTCAACGCAACTTAAAAGCAACTTTTCCTATTCAAAACCTTGAAGTTCAAGGCAAAGTAGAGTTCATGTTGGCACGAGGAATAACTACTCCGAGTGCGCCACTGTTTTTTTTACACGAGTATAAGCAAGAACGCCGCCGTGAAACTGACCCTTTGGCACAAGTTTTAATCGCTATGCTTGCAGCTCGTCAATACAATGAACATGATCACGCTGATTATGGTTGTTATGTCATTGGTCGCTATTGGTTTTTTGTAGTTTTCAACGGAACAGAGTACGCCGTAAGTCGCTCTTATGATGCTACACAACCCGACCTTTTTACTATTTTTAATACTATTTGCGAAATTAAAAACATTGCAAAAAAGGTTTTTGTGTGATTTAGATTTTCACAATCTGTTCCAAACTTAAAGCCACATCAATAATTTCATTGCTATATTCATTTACATTGATTTCATTATTACAAATCAAGGTTAAAAACACTTGTTTTTTTGTTTTTGTATGTGCAATGAGCCGTTGTTTTTTAGCTTGCAATTGTTGATAATCCGTTTTTGACAATGAAAAATTACCTTGATGAAATTTTATTTCGCAGAGATTCATCGCATTGTCTTTTCTATCAATGAGAAGGTCAATTTGTACACCCTGTGCTTCATCATTTTCTCTAAAATGTAAGTAATATATTTGAGTAAAAACGGCAGCGATGCCCAAAGTTGCTTTAATTTTATCAATATGTTTATGGCAAAAATTTTCAAAAGCATAACCCGACCATATCTTAAATTGCTGACTATCAGCTAATTGTAACCAAATTTCTTGTGTATATTTTTTATGATTAGGACGAATAAAACGATGATAAAAATTACAATATTCATCGCTCAGTTTGTATCTTGCATTACGTTGTTTTTTGCCAAAAGGTGGATATTCTAATATAAAATCAGACAATATCAGTTCTTCCATTGCCCTTGAATATGCACCTGTTGCTTGTTTTTTCGATAGTTTTTGCAAAATTTCTGCGTGTGTCATGCCGTAAGGTTCTGCCGCCAAAATTCGAACTATTTCCTGATGCAATTCCGCATTGTTGAACAAAGCCTTGAAAAGATTATCATATTCATGATACAAAATACCCGTAGGCGCAAAACAAATTCGTTCAATAGCAGTAGCAAAAGTTTCTCCTTTCTGAATATGCTCCAAATAAAAAGGGATTCCGCCCAAAGTCATTTGAATTTTTACGACATCTTGTAATGAAAATTGCAATCCTTTTTGTTTAAAAAAAGCATTAGTTTCTTGTATATCAAATGGATATAAATGTATATTTTCTGTAATTCTATTGTGCAAACCACCTGTGTCTTGTACAATTTTTTTCGTAATCCAAGAAGTTGCCGAGCCACAAATGACTAAGATAAAATGCGACTCCTTAGATAGATAATCATTCCAAAAATGGGCTAACATTTGTGTTAAACCTGATTTTGCCGTTGCTAACCAAGGCAATTCATCAATAAAAATGACTTGTTTTTTCTTTTTATCTAAGGTTTTTAAATAATTTTTGAGCTGTAAAAACGCCATTTGCCAGTTTTCAGGCACAATAGGCTGTTCTTCGCCTTTGTATTCTGCCAGTTTGATAGCAAAATTAATCAACTGCGTTTTGGAATTTGCATTTTGAATACCCGTCAAACTAAAACAATAATATTCTTTGAGCAAGGTATCAATGAGATAAGTTTTACCAACCCTTCGCCGCCCTGTTACCGCTAAAAAAGCTGACTTGTCAGATTTCAAAACTCGTTCTATACGTTCCTTTTCTTTTTGTCGTCCTATCATTGAAGATGATTTTTAATAAATTAATCCCAAAGATACAATTATACCTGGAATTAACTTATTTTTTATATCACTTAATTCCAATTATAGTAATATATCTGGTATTAATTTTATTTTTTTACACTTATTTCCAATTATACAACTATATTTGGAAATAACTTAATGTTATGCGAACTAACGCTACATTGGGCGACCGCAAGGGTACGCCCCTACGATTCCCAATATCGCCCTTTTTTATACACGCCCAATACTTTATACGATTCTACCAAATTATCTAATCCATTCATTATCAGTTGGTAACGCTCAAAATTATCAAATGTAAATGCTACAAAAAAACGATAATGCCAAGGTTCGTCTGGTATTGGAATAGACTCTATTTTAGTCAAATTTGCTTGATACATCGCCAATGTCGCCAAGACCGTATGCAAACTTCCAACTTCATGTTTTAAGGTAAAAACAACAGAACATTTAGCCCCATCCCAACCTTCCCCAAAGGGGAAGGAGCTACTACTGCTGAGTACCAAAAACCTCGTATAATTTTTCTTATAATCTTCAATACTTGCGACCAAAAGCTCCATGTCATACATTTCTGCTGCCAAAGAAGAAGCTACTGCGCCTGCATGAATCATCTTTTTTTCCTTAATCATCTTGACACTCAATGCCGTATCGGTCGCTTCAATCAACTTGATGTGTGGATAATTTTTGAAAAAATGAACGCATTGCGCCAATGCCACAGGATGCGAATATACCTCTGTCAAATCTTCAATCTTTACGCCTGGGGTAACAATCAAATTTTGCACAATTCGTAAATACACTTCTCCTTTAATGTATAAATCATTTTTACTCAATAAATTATAATTGTGCATTAGACTTCCAGCAATGGTATTTTCTATTGCCATGAGTGCGCCATCAACCTCTTTTCCTTCGAGTGTCATTTCTACCAAATCATCAAAAGTAGTAGCTTCGACTATTTTTATCGCTTGGCTATCGCCAAAGTAACGCCTTGCCGCAATCTCGTGAAATGCTCCACGAACACCTTGAATCGCTATTCGATTTGAGGAAGCCCCTCCCTGACCCTCCCCTGATGGGAGGGAAGTACGTGATGTTGCCATAACATATTCTATTTGATTATAATTTTCTTCTTTCATTTTTTTTAGTTGATAAAAAACTTACTAAACTATTGCTGTCCAATACTCAAAAAGTCCTTTCCTTTGTGTAAAGCACTCCTTTGGAGGAAAGGATTTAGGATAGGTCTTTGTTTTTTACTAACAACTGTTTGTTAGACATAAAAAAAGAGTTCTAACCAATTGGCGAGAACTCTTTTTTTGTATATTTTGATAAAATACTACATAAGGAATCCTCACCATGCGCCACATAGTAAAAAAAGAAACCAAAACGATATGTATTATTTTTTTTCATTTTAAAAGATTTTTTTATTCACGGACTAAAGTCCGTGCTCCAGCAAAAAAAGGAGTTCCGTATTAGAGAACTCCTTTTTTTACAAGCTAATTTTTGAATTATGCTTTGATTGTAATAAAAATAGGTTGTTCTCTCTTGAGCGACTGCCAAAAGTAAAAGCTAAAACAGAAACGATATGAAAACAACTTATTCATTACAATTATGAAATTTTTTACAAAAGTAAATACTTATTGCGAAAATTGCAACAATTTTAGCTTTTTTTTAATACATTTTATTTTTTTTAATACATTATTATTTTTCAAAAAAAAACCGTACCTTTGTCGTTGAGAAAATCATCAGGAAAAAAGGTTGGATTTAAGTTTGCTTTGGTTTAGAATTTGCTTGCTTGTTGTTACAAACAATAGCGAACAACAACAAACGTCGCTAACAAAATTAACAACTATTTTTTAAAACATACATCTTATGGCTCGCAGACGAGGTTTTAATTTGTCACTCGGCATTGATTGGAGTGACGAGCGTATTCCGAAAGTATTCGGTGCATTTTTATTGTTTATTGCTGCATATCTAAGCATTGCATTTTTTTCATACCTTTTTACATGGTTTGAAGACCAAGATAATGTCTTGCGTTTTTCATGGGGACTCTTGTTAATGGGCGAGCAGGAGTGCGCCAATTGGCTTGGGCGTTTGGGTGCAATTTTATCCAATATGTTTTTTTATTGGGGCTTTGGTATTCCTTCATTTATCCTAATTTACCTTTGTGTGATTTACGGATTGGCTTATATGCGTGGTACGGAACGCAGCGAATTGCGTTGGCATTTGCGTCATTCCTTGATGCTGATGGTTTTTCTTTCCATTTTATTCCATTTTTTCTTTCAAAAATTTGAATTTCCGTTTGGCGGAGCTTTTGGTGCAGCCGTTTCTGGTTGGATAACGAGTTTTGTTGGCAATGTCGGTATGATATTGATGTTGGTATTATTGGGCTTTTTTGTCGTAACTTGGAATTTTAATCCCGACTATAACGAACTTACTGTTGAGCAAGCAAAAGAAGGTACAAAAGGCTGGTTTTCAGACTTTTGGAATCGTCGTTTTCGCTCTCGACCTGTTCCAGCAGCTGCACGCAGAACCAGAAATAAAAGCATTTTAGATGATTTAGAAGAAGTTGATACAACAGCAGTCGTAGCCGCAACAACAAGTGCAGTGGCAGCGAAGGCTTATAATTCTATTGAAAGTATTGATAGCAAAGCAAAAGAACTTGATCCGTTAGAAGATGCAACAGGAACAAATACAGATACTGTTTTGGACGAAAATGGACAATTGGCGTTTAATATCAATGAAAATATACCTTCTGCGCCAAAACCTCGTAGCAAAGTAGGCGATATGACTTTTGAAATTGAAGAAAATGCCAATGAACCTCAGGCTTCACTTGACCCTGAAATGGATAGAATGTTGGGTGTCATGCAGGTTGTTCCGAACACAACACCAAGAGAACAGCAGCCAATTGAGTATCAAGGACCTTATGACCCAACACTCGAACTATCTCATTATGAGCATCCTGTAACGATGTTATTGGACGATTATTCTGACCAAAAAGTGGAAGTAGATAGGGCTGAATTGGAAACCAACAAAGATCAAATCATTGCTACGCTTTTAAATTATAAAATTGAAATTGTAAAAATAAAAGCGACGATTGGACCAACCGTGACGCTTTATGAAATCGTGCCTGCGCCAGGTGTTCGTATTTCAAAAATCAAAAGTTTGGAAGATGACATTGCATTGAGTTTGGCGGCTTTGGGTATTCGTATCATTGCACCGATTCCTGGTCGTGGTACGATTGGTATTGAAGTTCCGAACAAGAACAAGCAGATGGTTTCTCTACGAGAGATTTTGCAATCTGAAAAATTCCGTCGTAGCGATGCTGATTTGCCAATTGCCCTTGGAAAAACCATTTCCAATGAGGTTTTTGTAGCGGATTTGGCAAAAATGCCACACTTATTGATTGCAGGAGCGACGGGACAAGGAAAATCGGTTGGTATCAACACGATTTTAATGTCCTTATTGTATAAAAAACATCCTTCTCAAATGAAAGTGGTTTTGGTTGATCCGAAAAAAGTAGAGCTTTTCCCTTATTCTGCCTTGGAAAATCACTTTTTAGGTTTTTTACCAGACCAAACCGAACCAATTATTACAGATACGAGTAAAGTGGTACATACGCTACTTTCACTTTGTCAAGAAATGGATACCCGTTACGATTTGCTCAAAAAAGCATCAGCCCGTAACATCAAAGAATACAATGAAAAATTCACTTCTCGCAATCTAAATCCTAACAATGGACACCGTTTTTTACCGTTTATTGTATTGATTATTGATGAGTTTGCGGATTTGATTATGACCGCAGGAAAAGAAGTAGAATTGCCAATTGGTCGTTTGGCACAGCTTTCTCGTGCGGTAGGGATTCACTTGATTATTGCGACACAACGCCCATCAGTGAACATTATTACAGGTGTAATTAAGGCGAATTTCCCAGCTCGTTTGGCATTTAAAGTGTCTTCAAAAGTGGATTCTCGTACGATTTTGGACGCAGGTGGCGCAGACCAACTTATTGGTCGAGGCGATATGTTGTTGTCTATTGGTGGTGACAATATTCGTTTGCAATGTGCTTTTGTAGATACGCCCGAAGTGGAACGTGTGATTAATTTTATCTCGGGACAAAAAGGTTTTCCAGAACCTTTCTACTTGCCAGAAATCAACAATGGAGAAGGTGATTTTGCAGGAAAAGAAACATTTAATCCAAAAGATTTAGACGATATGTTTGATGATGCCGCAAAGTTGGTGGTTGAAAGCCAACACGGTTCAACGTCAATGATTCAGCGTCGTTTGAAATTGGGTTACAATCGTGCTGGTCGCATCATGGATCAGTTGGAATCTATGGGCATTGTAGGGCCTGCGGAAGGCTCAAAACCTCGTGAAGTTTTGATGTACGATGTAATGGAGTTGGAAAGATTTTTAAAGGATTTGGGAACGAAAAGGTAGAAAAAAGGCGATAAAATTATATTATTCTTGTGTTTTTGCTTAGAACCTCTTATCTTTGTTTTTGATTTTTAACAAAAAAACTAAAATGCAATTAGCAAATTTAGACAACGAGATTTTTTTTAAAAAGGTTTTTACAGACCCCGAAGTATTTCGTGCATTTGTACGAGATATTACTGGCGTGGACATGGTTGATGCAAAAATAGAAACAGAAAAACAACTGGAACGCAAG
>JAYWHK010000169.1:0-3341 GCA_043777755.1 Saprospiraceae bacterium | reverse complement strand
TTTAAGGCTTTATTTTTTGAAAATACTTTATAATCAATTGATTTTTAGATAATTATGAAAAAATGGCTATAAAACCCTTAGCTTAATGACATTGGGATTTAGGGGACTATGTTCGTAACAATCCAAGACATCTACTTGCTCATCTTACCCGAAGAGCTAAACGAAATTGTCCGTGGCGACAATCTCATTATTGATACTGGCATCGCTGCCGCTATCCAAGAAGCGGATATGTACTTGTTTGATAGCTTTCAAACAGACATCATCTTTGCCAAAACTGGCACAGACCGAAATCAAATGCTTGTCAATATCTGTGCCGACATCGCACTCTATTTCATTACAGCTCGTTGCCAAGCAGGGCAAGACATTAACGATCGCAAAGCTCGCTATGACCGTGCCATCAATATCCTCAAAGCAATTATGAAATCTGAAACATACACGAACTTGGAGCGAAAAACACCAACCGCACAAGTTCACATCGCTTACGGCTCAAATCCGAAGCGAAGCAATTATTTCTAATCAAAATGTAGGGCGTTAGCTACCGTTTAAATGACAAAGTTATTTCAAAATAGTACATACACCTCACTTTATAAAATTAACGCTTAAAATGGCTATTTTTTCAGACTTAAAAAATAAATTTTCGTGGGCTTACATCAAAGATAGATTCGCCAAAAATTCCATCTTCGTAAGCAAGATTGACGTTAGACCAATCCACCGAAAATCACAAGACATTCAGAACTGGCGAAACGCCCTGTCTGCTGCCGAAGGCGTGTACCAACAGCGATACCAACTCTACTATCTATATGAAGACATCACAATAGATGGCTTCCTTGCCGCTGCCATCGAAAAGCGTATCCGCAAAATCACCAATGCGCCACTCGTCTGCCGCAAAGGTGGTAAAGTCGTAGAAGAAGTACAAGCCCTTTTAAAAACCTCCGCTTGGGAAAATTTCTTACGTGAATCCATGAACGCTAAATTTTATGGTCATTCACTCATAGAGCCACGCTGGAAAGGTCCAGGTCAAGAAAAGGAATCTGCCACAATCCTCATCAATCGTCGCCACGTAAAACCTCGTTTTGGTATCGTCACTCAAAACGAATACGACACCGAAGGCTTAGATTACACAAAACCGCCCTATGCTGGAAATGTCATTGAAGTAGGCACACCCGAAGATTTGGGCTTGCTCCTCAAATGCTGTCCTTATGTCATTTACAAGCGTGGCAACTTCGGAGACTGGGTAGAGTTCGCAGAAGTATTCGGTATGCCACTTCGTTGGGCGACCTACCGAAACGAACAATCTCGTCAAATTTTGGAAGAAGCCCTATCCAAAGCAGGTAGCGCAGGCTACGTTGTTGCGCCCGAAGATGCTAAGATAGATTTCCTAAGTTCGCAAGGCTCACAAGGAAACGACATTTTCAAATCGCTACGTGAAGCACTCAATGAAGAAATAAGTATAACAATTTTAGGGAACACCATGACCACCACCGAAGCAAAGCAAAGTGGTTATGCGCAATCCAAAACACACGAAAACGAACAAGCCGAAATCCACGCTGACGACCGCTCGTTTATACTCCGTTTAATCGCTGAAAAAGTAACCGATTTTCTCGCAAAATTGGGCTACCCCGTAGAAGGTGCGGAATGGGCATTCAATGATGAAGAAAGCCTTACACTCAAAGACAAGTTAGACATCGCTCTAAAAGTGTCGGAACAAGTACCTGTTGGAAAATCATACTGGTACGAAACATTCGGAATACCCGTACCAAAAGAAAACGATTTGCCCGACCCAAAACCCGAAGACGACCCCAAAAAAAAGAAAGAAAGTAGTGGAAGTGAAAAAAAAAAGCCCTTAAACAAACCAAACTAAAAAACCGACTCAGGGCAATCATCAATCTATACGACAACGATTGTTGCAATTCGGCACAACTCGCAGAAGTCCCCTTTGGGGATTTAGGGGAAATTTCTCGCAATCTACAAAAAATTGACCAAACCGTCATTGATACATTCACAAACGACATCTACAACAACCGTCACACAAGCAGCAACCTACACGAGCCACTATACAACCAGTACTACAACGCTTTCAAAAAACAAGCCGAAGCTGGTTACGGAAAAACTTTTGACAAAGCCGACACAATCGAAGAACTCCAAATGACATCAAAAATGAAAGAGAACCTTTCTAAGTTCGCAGCAGGAAAACAACAAATCCTGACCGCTTCACTCGAAAGGGCATTGTACGATGCAAATGGACAAAAATTGTCCAAACAAGATTTTGATAAAGCAGCAGCACCAATACTCAGACAGTACAATAAGAATTTTTACCGTACTGAAGCCGACACCATTCGCAACCTGACAATTGCAGCAAAAGAATGGCAAGACATCAAAGAAAGTGAATACCTCTACCCAAACCTCCGTTACGAAACCGTAGGCGATGATAGAGTACGTGACGAACACTGGGCTTTAGATGGTGTGATTAAACCAGTCAGTGATTCATTTTGGAAAACGCACTTTCCACCCAACGGCTGGAATTGCAGATGTGTAACCATACAAACCGACGATGAACCAACTGAGCTACCCGAAGTAGTGCCACAAAACGCAAAAGGATTCAATCAAAACGTTGGCGAAACTGGAGAACTGTTTGGCGATGACCACCCCTATTTTCAAATGCCACCAGCTACAAAAGATAAAATATTTCAAGATGCTGAAAAATCACGTGCCAAAAACAACCGTGACAACATAAAACAATTAGCAAAGGAGAGTTTAGTAGAAACAAAAACAGAGTTGATAATTCCTGATTTAGAAGAACCCATAAAAGTAACCGTGAGCGATATTAAAAATATGTTGTCGCATTACCATAGTTCGCCAGCAATTAAGAATGAACTGATACCTCATTTGGCACTAATTGCACCTGAATTAAGATTAGTTAAAAGGTCTTTAAACGACGACCCAACAAAGACGCAAGTAAGTGAATTTTTATACTATATATTTAATATGAATGGCAAAGAGTTCTTTTTTAATATTGCGATGGTTGCTCCTTATGGAATTGAAATTCCTAAAATATACGCAATTGGGTACTTGCTAAAATGAAAAAGCGAACAGTAGAAATAAAGGATCAACATTCCAGAACTCACACTATTCGCTTTTACACCACAAAGATAAACACTATTTTACCAAAATAGCAAATTTTTTAACAAAAAAATCTATTAAAAACCACAAATCAAAAAGTCCCTCCTTTAGGAGGGATTTAGGGAGGATATGAGTACACAACAAAACCCTTACGATTTCTTTCTTGCGTTCAAGAAAAATCTACCCAAAATCAAACAAGAAATAATCGCCAATGTAGTTGC
>JAYWHK010000168.1:0-9311 GCA_043777755.1 Saprospiraceae bacterium | reverse complement strand
CTACTTTACTTGAAAAACTTAATAGCACAAAATATTGATTATCAAGTAATTATAAAATTTAATTCCGCTTAATAAAACCGTGCCGCTCAGTAGTGATTACAAACTACGCATAAACAATTTAACATTACAACAATCCAACTTTTTAAAGCCACTTTTTATGTCGAAATAAAATCAACATCGAAATAGCCAACATCACCATAAATCCAATGGCGTAATAATAACCATATTCCCATTTTAGTTCGGGCATATTTTCAAAATTCATTCCATATAGACCTGCAATAAACGTTAATGGAATAAAAATAGAAGAAATAATGGTCAAAACATTGATAACACTGTTCGCTTTTGCTTGAAGTTCTGCCGTATAGAGTGCTTGAAGTTCAATAACCATTTCACGGTAATTTTCAGCTCGTTCCAGCGTCAAATTGATATGGTCTAACAAATCCCGTAAGAAAATATCCGTAGAATTGTCGATAATTTCAGAATCCGCCCGAAGCCAACGGCTCACAGCTTCCCGCAATAAAAATATATTTTTCTTAAAAATATTGAGTTCTCGTTTGAGGTGATACATTTCCGATTTTTGACTCGGAGAAGGACGTGAAGCAACTTCCGTTTCAAGTTTTTCGATTCTTTCTTCCACCAAATCCAAGGCTTCAAGGTAATGATCTACAATAAAATCAATCAAAATATAGGCTAAAAAATCGCTGTTGCGTTGCCTAATTTTCTCCTTTCCATTTTTGATTTGTTCACGGATTGGCGCAAAAATATCATCGCTGTCTTCTTGAAACGAAATCAAAAAATTTTGTCCAATATAAAAAGAAATTTGCTCCGTTTGAAATGAACGCTCCAATGCCTTGTAATGAAAAGCATGAGCAACGATGAAAAAACCTGTTTCGTATTCTTCAAATTTTGGTCGCTGCCCAATGTTGGCAATATCCTCTAATACAAGTTGGTGAATATTGAATGTTTTTCCAAAACTTTCTAAAATACCAACATTGTCCAATCCACGAAGGTCATACCAAGCTATAGTATTTTCTTTGCCCACTTCCAATGTTGGCATTTGATTGACAAAAAAACGCTCATTGGTTTTGTCGCAACCAAATTCCATCAAGACCAAATCAATGTTTTCTGTTTTTTTTTCTCCTGTAAAAATAATTGTACCAGGAGGAAGTCCTGTTTTTTTCTTTTTTCTTTTGCTCACCTTTAAAATGTAAAATGTAAAACGCTAAATTTAAAATGTAAAAATACTACATAAAATGAATTTTTTTGAAAAATAGAAGTAAAAACTTAGAGGTATAGGTAAAATGAGCTTCATTCTCGTTGAAATTTGTACACTCTAATGTTGAAATGGCAAAATACGTTCTGTCACGAGCTAAAGCTCATGATACCTAAATAAAAAACCCAAGTCTTTACACGAAGTAAAAACTTGGGTTTAACCAATTCTAAAAATTAGTAAAGGTTTTTTATTTCTGAACAATAATACGCTTAGAACTAAATGCTGAACCATTAGAGATTACAACAGTATAGAAACCAGCAGGCATATTGTTTAAGTTGAAAGAAGTGTTACCAGCGAAAGCATTTTTGATAGCACGTTCAGCAACTACTTGACCCAATGAGTTGAAGATACGAACATTGATGTTGCTTACTTCTTCAGAGAAGTTATAAGCTACTGTTACGTCACCAGCAGTTGGATTAGGGAATACGCTTACAGCACCGTCTAAGTTAGTATCGTTTGTTCCAACAGTCCAAGGAGATTTGCCATCACAAGTCAAACAAGACTTGAAACAAACATTACCAGCAAATACATCTTTTTTCACATTTAATACACGGTCAGTAGAACCAGCTTTGTTACAGAACTCACCTGCGGCAATACCTTCGTCTTTACCCCAAGCGTTACCGTTTACAAACTTATACGCTTGCTCACCAGCTTTCATACCAACAGTCAAAGTATATACCTTTGTAGTACCAACTTGATTCATTTTTGTTTTTGCAGGATCCCAACCTTGGAACATACCAGCAACATAAACACCAGCAGCATCAACAGTAGCTTCTTTTGACATATCAACAGATAATCTTACTGCGAATTCGTCACAAGCGAAACACTTGTTGTAACAGAAAGTACCAACAGTAGTTGCAGCAGCACCTACTGTGAATTGACGGTTGTCACCACCTGCGTTACAACCTACGTTTTTCTCTTCTTTACCATTCCAACCATTGTCGTTGATGAATTTGAATTCGTAAGCCTTACCAGCTGGCAAATCAACAGTCAATTCCCAGATAGAAGTACCAGCTTTGTTCACTAATTTAGTGATACCAGGAGTCCAATCACTTGCATAACCAGCATCTTTTTGGAAGTTACCAGCAACGCAAACACCTTTAGCAGCATCAACCGTTTCACCTTTCATATCAACAGAGAAAGTAGTTTTAACCAATAATTTAGCCAAGTCCAATTGAGCATAAGCACGTGGAGCGAAATAACCAATGATGGTATCACAGTACAATTTCGCACGAGCTGGAGTCGTCAAAGGTGCACCTTGCAATGCAACTTGGTGAATCGTAGCACCAGCTACAGAAGGGTGTGGTTTTGTATTCCAAAAAGCAGCATCCCACCAGTTCCAAGGAGATGAATCTGTTGGTTTCAAACCTGTAACTGGATATAAACCGTCAAAACCATCATTAACCTTATTTGCAGCTTGGCTATATACATCATTCAATTTCAATGCTTTCCACTTTGAATTAATTGTTAAGCTGTCTTGTTTCTTTTGAACTTTGTAAGAACCCATTACATTTACAATATCAAAAATTACAGTAGCACTTACTGGAACTTTCAAAATCGCCTCAGAATAAGGAGCATAAAAATCATTAGTAGTATGGAAAGAAATCGTAGGAACAGAGTTTTTATCTACCCAAGACAAATCACCCAATGCTCCACCTAAGTTTGTAACCAACTGTACATTAGATGTTGGACCTAAGTTAGAAGGAATACACATTGTATCACCTTTTGGAACACCAAAATCAACCGCAGCAACACCTAAGTTTGTACCATTGATGTTACCATTGAAACTTTCGATTACCATTGGTGTCAAAGGATTTGTACTCAAAATAAATTTACCAGCAGGTGTTGTGTTGGCAAAAATTTCTGGATACTTGTCCAAGTTAGCAACACCTAAAGCGATGTAACCACCAGTACCTGAACCAAATACTGTAATACGAGAAGTATCAATACCGTATTGGTCTGCATTTTTTTTGAAGAAACGAACACAAGAACGTACATCTTGAATACCACGGTAAGCAGCATTGATCAAAGTGAACTTACGAGTTGTTTCATTCGTAGAAGTTGGTGCCCAACCAATACGATAGTCAGCAGAAGCACAAGCGTAACCCATTTTAGCCAAACGAGTAGAAAGTTCAACCAATACAGAATCCGTAGTACGACCTTCTGGGCTACCACCGAAACTTGGCTGAGGAATGAAGTTTCCTGTGTGTAAGAAAATTACCAAAGGACGTTTTTTTGATGCATCACCCGTTGGCTCATAAAAATCACACTTTAATGGAATTTTTTTTGTGTGCGTGTTTGGTTGTTGCAATAAAAATGGCTCAAATGTATAATTCTCACAATAAGTGATACCCATTGTAGATTTTACAGAACCAAAAATTGGCTTTAAAAAGCGATCCTTTTGCGCGAAGGAAACCATACTGAATAGCATTGCTATTACCAATAGGATGTTAAATTTTTTCATATTAAAAATGAAACGTTTAGTTTAAAAAATTATTAAAGAATTAAAAAATTAATACATTATTTTTTCTGGAAATTATACAACAAACTTATATAGCCCAAACGACCAACAAGTGGTCCTCCATATACTTCGTAGTGTAAGTTTCTTAAAACATTTGAAGCACCTAATTTTAAGATTAGATTTTGTTTTGCAATAGAATAATTTACTTGTACATCTAACAATCCATAAGAAGGAATATCTCCCGAAAATTGTGGAGAACCATCAAAGGTGAAGCCTTGTACCCATTTGTAATTTACACGGAAACCGAACTCATTCTCATCTTTTGATTTTATTTTAAGTTTACGACCAGTAAGTCCTACATTGAATTTGTGTTCTGGTGTATTAAATGCTGGAATAATTGGATCATTTTCATCTGTTTTGATGAGTTTATTCCAGCTATAATTTGCGTTATAAGAGAATTTTTCGCTTTGATAATAGTCTATTCCTATCGCTAAACCTTGTGTTGTAACTGTTTTCAATGAATTGGTTGCAAAACGATAGGCTTGGATATTTTTTAATATTTTATCTCCTGAGGTATCTGCCGAAATAGCAATATTATAACCAATAAAATTTTTGTATGCGCTGTAATAGTAACCTGCATCAATAAAGCACTTTTTGCCAATGGTTGTTCTGACACCAACTTCACCTGTTCTGACATTTTCTGGGCGAACACCTGCAATATCAAAGCGAATAAGTGGTTTTATATAGCCACTTGCAAGGTAATCAATAAATGAAGGTACAGTAATCATATTTTTTCTACCATCAAGATTACCAGACAAAATAGCTCTACCTACATTAAGGTTTAGGTATTGATCACTCAATGTTGGGTTACGAATCGCTGACGAGAATGAAAAACGGAAATAAGTATTTTTCTTTGGATTCCATACCATCGAAGCCGCTGGCGAAGGTAAAAAGCCAAAATTTTGGTTTTTATCTACACGCATTGTTCCATTGATTGTAAATCGTCCGTTCTGTAATTTTTTCTTAAATCCTGCATAAACACCGTATTCTGAGTTTCTGATTTTGACGCCCGCTGTATCGTAAAAAATTGTACCATCAGAAATAGGCGTATATAAGCGATAATTAGCACCTACTACTATTTCATCTGTAAATGCAGGTTCAAACTTGCGCTCTCCATGTACGTGATACAAGGCAGAACGATCTACGAATTTTGTTCCCGCAACGTCTTTTTGATTTGCAGGAGTGGACGTTATCGCCTTAAAAGCTGACTTGAAAGCTTCTGAGCCAGGCTCTAAGAAAGCTCCATTTTCTATTGTGCCGGATAATCTTTTTTTGTTAATTTCTGTTTCAGCAATTTTATGCCATTCAGCTAATGTTGTTTTGTTGTCAGCTAACCATTTGGCCGCTGCTGCTTTGTCAAAAGAGCCTTTTATTGTTCCGTCAGGTAGAAAGATAAGATTTCCATCTTTGTCTAATTCAAACACTACTTGCGGATAGCCCTTTTTAATGGCTTTGTCATCAAAATTTACTCGCCAATAATCTACATAATCAGAATACCACTTTCCAGAAGTTAATGATTGATCTTGTAAACGAATCGCTGTAGCATAAGGGTCATAAGAGTCACCAGCATTATCCACTGTCGTATAAGCACGTAAAAAATACTTATCACCCTTTTTTAATTCTAATTTATGCTGAAGAAATGAGATGTTCTTCAAACTAAAACGATTATCACCTTGATAGACTGTCGTCCCGTTACCATAATTGAAACCATAGTTCAGTTCTGCTGATTCCTCTCCTTTTTCAGGGTTCAATCGCAAATAAGCTGCCGCATTGGCTTTGTAGTTTCTTGTATTGTAATCAACCAAATCAATTTCTTTGTAACCCGTACGATGGTAAATACCCAAGCCTATTTTTTCTGTTGGCGCACCAGTTGTTTGATCACCAGAAACGTTGTATTCATCTCCATATATGTTTACAGCATCGTATCTACCAGGATTCTCTTTTCCAGTCCTTGTACCTGTAACTGGGTCATAGTTTTCAGCAGTCCAGTCATTTGCTCTAAAATGAAAAAGGTTAAACTTGAAACCAAGCATATCTTTGCCATCTTTATTTTTTATTACATCTGCATAGCGTGCGGCAACTTCTAAAAGATTGCGCTCACCACTTTTTACACTCGCAGAAAAACCTTTACTATAAAATGGCTTTTTAGTGTCCATCGCAACCACACCATTAAAGGCATTTGGTCCATAAAATGCAGAACTTGCACCTACAATAAGCTCTACCTTATTGACATCTAATTCACTTGCACCCAAAAAATTACCCAAAGAAAAATTTAATCCAGGTGCTTGATTGTCCACACCATCAATGATTTGAAGTGAACGTACAGGACTAGTAGAGTTAAAGCCACGAGTGTTGATAACTGTAAAACCCAAACTTGCAGTAGTTAAATCTACACCAGCTTGATTTCCCAAAGTATTGTAAAAGCCCGAAACAGCTTCTTTTATTGCACCTTGCCCAAGTGTAATTGTCGAAATAGGTTTTTCTTTTTCCTTTTCAGTCTTGCCTCTTTCAATGACAGTAACCTCACCTAAGACATTTGCCTCTTCGCTAAGTGCGACTTTTATCCTGTCTCTATTGTTATTTACAACAATAGATTGAGCAGTATAGCCAATATAAGAAATAACCAATGTAACAGGTAATGGTTGTTTTGTTTTTAATTCAAAATTACCATCGTAATCCGTAGCGATGGCTTCACTTGTGCCTTTCACTAATACAGAAGCTCCAATTAGTGTTTCTCCTGTCTTTGAATCTTTAATTTCACCTTTTAAAACAGTGACTTGTGCGTTGGCAAAAAAGCCCAAAAAGAGAAATAGAGTAAATAAGTATGATTTTTTCATAATCAAAAAAAATTCTTTATAAAATGTTGGTTAGTCAGTCACGTTTCCATGGATTCCCGTAGTAGATGAATTATTAATTATATTTTTAGCAATTTTATAAATTGCTGAAAATCAATGATTTAAATCTTGATAAAAAAACAAATAATAATTATTCTGTAAAGTTATAACATATATTTGATATTTTATAAATCTATATAAAATTTTGTATAAATTATTTTTTTAGAAAGATATTTACTTTAATTCTTCTTTTTTAAAACAAAATACCATTTTAGCACACATAAGCACTCTTATATACTGATAATGAATAAGTTATCTAAAAAAAATGATATTTAGCCGCAATAGATAAGAAATGTACATTGTTCGCTTTTTTAGCGAAAATAAAATATATTGTAAAATGACAAAGTGGTTTGTTATTTTTTTGTTTATTCTATTTTTATTGTACAATATTGTTATCAGTTAGTGCTACAAAAAAAATGTTACAAATGACATCCTGCCTTTTGTAACATTTCTTATTTTTTTTAGAAAAAAATTATTTAATCAAATCCTTCACTTGTTCTAAAGTTCTTTTTCTCCTTGGCAAACTCTCACTTTGCACGTAAGGATTTTCGGGGTGCAGTTTCACATAGTTTTGATGGTAATCTTCACCCAAGACAAAAAACTCAAAAGGTTTTACTTCCACAGCAATTGGTTTTTTGTAATTGCCTGATTTTGAAAGATTTGCGATGGCTTCCTCAATTATTATTTTTTCATTTTCATTTTTATAAAAAGCAATACTACGGTATTGAGTGCCGTTGTCAGGCCCCTGTCCGTTCACTCTCGTTGGGTCAATTGAAGCGAAATAAACACGAACCAAGTCTTTGAAACTTACTTTCGCAGGGTCATAATAGACTTCAAATGCTTCTGCATGACCCGTTTTCCCTGCGCCAACATCTTTATAATTGGGCTTTTTTTCCTTACCACCCGCATAACCAGAAATCACTTCTCGAACTCCTTTAATACTTTCAAAAATAGTTTCTTCACACCAAAAACAACCACCTGCAAAAACAGCTACAGCTTCGCTGTTGGTATTTGTTGGACTTTGATTAGTAGAAGTGATAGCGTTTTTAGGAATAAATTTTAATCCAATGCCATCAATGCAATAGCGCAATCCTGTTGGCTTGGGACCATCATTAAAAACATGACCTAAGTGTGCATCACAGCGTTTGCAAGCAATCTCGTCACGGCTCATACCCAAAGAATTATCGGCAGCAACATTCAAACTTTTAGAAGAATATGGTGCGTAATAGGAAGGCCAGCCTGTTCCAGAATTAAATTTTGTTTCGGAGGAAAACAAAGGATTGTTACAAGCGACACAAATAAACACGCCGTCTTCGTGATTTTCGTAGTGTTCGCTTGTAAAAGGTCGTTCCGTGCCTTGTTCCCGAGCAATATGGTATTGTTCTTTAGTCAATATTTTTTTCCATTCAGCATCAGTCTTGACGACTCTTTCTGTCCAAGATGTATCAAGTAAAACTGCGGTTTGGGAACTGCTGCTACTTGTATTCGTAGTAGTATTGGAAATTTGCGGTTTGTTAATTTGAGCGCAACTTGCAAAGCTAATCGCTAAGAAAAATAAGATTATTTTATTCATTTTTATAAAAACTTAGAGTTGTAGGTAAAATGAGCTTTAGCTCGTTGAATATTGAAACGGTAAAATGTATTTTATCACGAGCTAAAGCTCATGCTACCTAAGTTTTACCATTTTTTTTAATTTTAAGACAAAAATACAATTTGCTTATTAGAAAACTATCTCAGGGCTTGTTTTGTTTAATTTTTTATTTATTTTTACAAAAAATCTTTATCTTTGCACTAATATTTTTCAGCAAAATAATTTTAAAATGAGAAAAATTCCTAATAAATCGTTTAATGATTGGCAAGCTGAGGAAGTTGAAAAGGCTTTCGGTATCAAAAAATTGCGTACTTTGCCTTTTTTAGAAAGTTTGAAAGACTTTAAACTGGCTTCAAACCATGAACACCGTAAAACAATTGAAAAGTACCGCTTAAAGGCTTTGGATTTAATAGATGGCTGGAATGAAGACGAATATAAGTTTTTGTTTATCAGTCCGTATTTGACCTTGGTGGATTTTTCAAATGAATATTACAATGTATTTATGCAACGCCCAATGTCAGTGGCGTATGACAATAACACTAAAATTACAAATGGAAAAGTAGAATGGATGTTGGCTCGAGGACGACAGATTCCTGAATTTCCGCATTTCTTTTTACATGAATACAAGCCTGAAAAAAACCGAGACAATGACCCGTTGGGTCAGTTGCTTATCGCTATGGTAGCGGCACAAGCTGTCAATGAATCAGAAGAAGACATTTATGGTATTTATGTCAATGGTCGCAACTGGTTTTTGGTGCAACTCGTAGGGAAAAAGTATGCAGTGAGTTTAGCCTATGATATTACATCACCTGACATTTTCGATTTATTTGCTGTTTTGGAGCATATTTGTAGCAAAATGAAGGAAGTTTATAAGAAAATAAAATAAAAATAATGTTAAATTGTTCTTGTACACATAAAACGGGATGAAATCCCGTTTTTAAATCCTGACAAACGATATAGGATTAGAACACTGATTAGACTGATTTTCATGATAAATCAAGATTTTATTATACGTATTTCATGATAAATCAT
>JAYWHK010000167.1:0-9318 GCA_043777755.1 Saprospiraceae bacterium | reverse complement strand
AAAATAAAAAATTGATATTTTATTATAAATTAAAATATTATTTTTTAAATTTTTTAAAAATGTTCTGTTTTTAGAAAACTGGAACATCGAGTGTATATTTCCCAACAGTGAATTGATAATAATTCTTACTTTTTTCTCGTGAAAAATGGTGCGGTGAGCTAATTGCATCGTATTCACTTTCAAAAACCACCTTGTTTTCAAAATTAATCACTTGTGTTCTTTTCTTATTACAAAGTGCAATAAGACTATTGTCAAGTTTATTAATATCGTCATATTTACCTTTTTGAGTACTTCCATTTTTGATTTTAAAAAGGGAAGCATACTCAATGTTGCAACTATTGCCATGTTCGTATTGACAATAGTGGCTTGGCGATATGACACCTAAATTTTTCAAAGAATCTGCAAAAAAAATAGTATTGAATTGATTGATGATTTTTAGGCTATCTTTCATTGGAAAACCACGACTGTCATTTAGTGCATTGGAAACAATAAAACAAGTATCATTCATCGTTTTCTTTATGTTACGATATGGAAGGCTATACGTTTTCTTCGTTTTTGCGTCATATAAAAATGTTATTTGAGCGTTTTCGTAACTCAAAAAGCGTTGATTTAAAACCTGGGCATCTTTTACATTTTGTAACAAAACATTCCCAAGCGTATCAAAAACAGATTGCAAGGTGTCTTTATCAAGCGTTATCAGGTAATTATCACTAAAATTTGACTCATATTGCTTATAATAATTGTTAAAAATTCTTTGAGAGCCTTTGAAAAAATAGCCTTGTTGCTTCTTTTTCTCCCTATTTAGCAACCAAAAATGATTGTAATCTTTTTCAGTATGTGCAGAAAAACAACATTTTACATATTTTCTATTTTCATAATCGTACCTATTTTCTTCTTTGACGTTCAATATTGATTCGGTCTCATATTTTTGGGTGCTTTGAAATGGCAAATACACCGTACCGCTTTTATCTATCAATGACCAAAGCGAGTCTTTGCATACATTTGCAAAGCCATTAACGTCAAAAAGCATAACTTCATCGTATTGCGGAACAATAACAATGTTAGCCACACTGTCACAAAAACCATATTTACTTCCTTCTAAAAAAGGAAATATGCGCTGCGCAAAAACAATGCTACAATTAAGGCAAAAAAAGAACAATACAATTATTTTTTTCATGGATACAATCCTTTTTTCAAAAATGTAAAATTAGGCTAAAAACAAACTGAAGATACTCACCTACTCTTTCACTATTTTCTGCACAAGCTCTCCTTTTTCGTTAAAAATTCTTACAAAATACAAACCTTTTGCCCAGTTCTGAACCGAAATATCAGTACGTTCCGTGACAATACTTTCTTGATGAACCAACTGACCTAAACAGTTGATAATCTGAATATTATATTGTTGATAATTGGGATTCTCAAAACAAATATTCACTGAAGAGGAAGCTGGATTAGGCGCAATTTGTATTTTTTTTATGTCAAAAAAATCAGTGGTATTGGTGCTGCCGTCCGTTTTTAAATTGCTTTGATAAAAGGCTAAACCGCCACGCTGATTGCCTACCAAAACATCTAAAAACCCATTGTTGTCAATATCGTTCATCGCAATAGATTCGTAAAAACCTTCTCGAATCTGACCAAAATCAGGGTCGATTTGCGTAAATTTTCCACTTAAATTCTTGTCTATATTGGTAAATCGAGCGATTTTTCCGTTCAGATTGGCTACAAACAGGTTGAATTTTCCGTTCAAATCCAATAAATAGGGTGCTGCAAAGCCTTTTGAATTGCCAAATTCTTTGACATTAACACCGCCCAACGTGTCAATGTTAATACTGCTTTTTTTGTCAGGATTAAATTTCGGAACTGTCTTTGTACCAATATTTTTCATAAAGAATAAAATTCCATTGCTTTCTCCTAAAACAAAATCTTTGAGTCCATCACGGTTCAAATCAACGATTTGTGGCGTTGCGTTTTGTCCAATATCAATGTTTTGGTAAGGAAAATTATTCAAAATTTTATTGGCATCAAACAACATTGCTTTACTTGCGCCTGCCGTATTTTCCAAGTAAAACATTCCTCCGCTATTGTCACCGACAAATAAATCTTGATCGCCATCATCGTCTAAATCGCCAAAAGCTGGTGCAAAATAATAAGAATTGTTTTTTAATTGACTGAAATTCAACCAATTATCATCTTCTATTCTATATTTTGGATTTGTTTTTGTACCGATATTTTTCAAAAAGACCAAACGACCTTCTACATCAATATTATTTTTGAACGAGAAGCCAACACCAACGATAATATCCGTCAAGCCGTCAGCGTCAATGTCTGCAAAAGTTGGAATGGTATTGCTACCAAAATCAAGCATATCTTCTGTCAAAAAGTTCTTTTTACGAAACTCAAATACTGGTAGCGAGCTTGTTCCAACGTTTTCATAATACCAAGCGTTGTTCACATCTTCCGAGCTATTGATGTTGTTTGGCGCAGCAAAATAATCTTTTTTACCATCATTATTAGCGTCAAACATAAAAGAAGCTGGAAAAATATCCATATTTACAGGCATATCAGGGTCTGGAAAAACATTGTCTTGACTGTTGATCCAAGCGGCTGATTTTGTACCGCCATTGATACCCAAATTGATATTTTTGAATGAAATATCACCCAACAAAATCTCCATGTCGCCATCGCCATCTTTGTCATAGCTCAATAATGTTGAGCCAGCGTGCAGTCCTCCACGCTCAGGCAATTCGCCTTTGACAGTGCTAAAACACTTGTTTGGAGAAATACTTAAATCCAATTGTTTGGTCAAACCACTTTCGTAAAATTTGCCCCAACATTTGTCTTCTAAAATAAAAAGAAGCGAATCTTTGCTTAGATTTTCTTCTTTTGCCATGTTTTTATACCAATCTACTGAGCCTCCGCCATTTTCAAACGTCAATACATCAAGGTCACCATCACCATCAATGTCATTGATTTCGGGGTAATCTTGACCGCTGACATAAAGATTGATAGGCGTATTATTTAAGTAAAAAGGCAAAACATTGTTTGTCATTCCTTTGAAAACAATGCGCTTGAATTTTAAATTTTTATTTTCGTAAAAACCTTTCCAAACAGAAATTCCATCAACATTTGTATCAGAATATGTAAAAATATCAGCTGCACCATCGCCATTAAAATCCCGCATCACGAGCCATTCTCTCATTTTAGGGAAATTTTCTACGAATTGTGGTGCATAAGCATAATCTGTTTTGTTGGCAGTGCCGCCATTAAGATAGGTACTAACAATATTGCCAATCCTATCAAAAACAACGAGGTCTAATTTACCATCTTGATTGAGGTCAGCAGTGTTAAATTGAGGCGCATTTTGTCCGCCAGTAAATGGAAACAATAGGTTTTTTCCATTTTTTTCAGCAGAAAAAGACAAACGATTGAATTTTTGAGCAAAAATACTCGTTGTCAAAAGAAGTGATAATAATAAAAAGGTATTTTTCATCGTAAAATATTTTAGGGCGAAAGATACGATGAAATTATAACTTACGCATTAACAGCAATCCGTTTTTCGACTTTCATACCACACAAATGTCTATAAAAAGTCAATACTTTTTTGGCGATTTCGTAGTTGTCATAATTTTTTGCAGTAAAAACTTGCGCTCGCTGACCAATCGCCAAAAGTTTGTCCAATTCTTGGTATTCTATCAGTGACGCAACAAATTCGGCAGGTGTATCAGCTACCAAAACGTGTTCCTCATGTTCTGCATTTATCCCTTCCAATCCAATGCTCGTGGACAAAATCACTTTTCCCAGAGCCATGCCTTCCAAAATCTTGGCACGCATACCTCCGCCACTCAAAAGCGGAACAATCATCAGCGGGAATTTATTGATAAACTCCTGAGCATCAGGTACTTCTCCATGTATAAAAACGTTTTTCTTTTTCAAATTCTTCAACCAATCAGGTGTATTTCGACCTGCAATATGAAATTCTACTTCTGGTAAAGCCTTTGTAATATCGTCCCAAACGTTGTCCAAAAACCAAGTCAAACCTTCAATATTCGGTTGCCAATCCAATGAACCAATAAAGGAAAGTTTCAACGGACTGCGGTAACAAGAATTGTCGGCGGTGTAATAACTGATGTCAAGTCCAATCGGAACAACAATCGCTGGCTTATTGTACCCTAATTTTTGGCTAAAAGTCAGGTCACGTTGCGTAATCGCAAGCATAGCATCGTATTGAGAGAGTTGCGCCAATTCAAAACGTTTAAGTTTTTTGGTCAGGTAAGTCAAATACCATTTTTTTAAAAGATTTGTCGCATTAACGCTCAATCTTTCCCAAATTTCATGCTCTATATTGTGGCTTCGCATCACGATTTTTGCAGTAGAATATTGGCGAATAATCGGAATGTAAGGAGCTAAATACAAGGTTTCCAATTGGATAACATCGTAATCTTCTCGCTCTAAAAGGTTGATTAACTGCTTTTTATAACCATCAGTTACAAAGCGGCTAATGTTGTAAGATTCTTCAGAAAAGAGATTTACAAAAGCGTCAAAAGGCTTGACTCTATTGTCCACAAAGCTCGTAAATATTTTTTTATAGTGATTGAATTGACGAGGAAGATTGTCCGTATCAACGTAATGCTTGGAAGTATTCATTGCCAAAAGGCTTACTTCACAGCCTAATTCATGCAATGCACGACTCAAATAAGTGACCGCAATCGCTTCACCGTCTTTGAGTGGATATGGAAATTTTTTACAAAGTTGAAGTATCTTCATGTAGAGCGTAAGTCCGTTAATGCGTTTGTTTTGATGCACAACGTTTTTATAAAAAGGCTACAAAGGTAATTCATATTTGTATGATTTTATAAATAACGTTTAATAAAATTGGTTCGGCTACTCGTTTGTATTTCTTTAACGTATGTTAAGAAAATTTATTATAAAAAAAGGTAACTATTTACCACTTTTGCAATTTTTTACCACGGAGAAACAGAGAACACAGAGAGTGTGACAAAAAAATTAGCCGAAGGCTAATTTTTTTGCCTCCGTGACCTCCGTTTCTCCGTGGTAAAAATAAAAAATCTTCGATTTTTTTAGACGCTAAACAGTTAGGAATACGAAAAAAATAAAAGCGCATAATAATCGTCAAAATACAACTTAAAATGCGCTTTTATTTAATTTCCATTCCTTACAAAAAAGAGATTTTATTTTCTCTCTTTTTTATATTAAAAAAAATAAATTATATATTTTATGTATGTTTTTTTTTATAAATATTTGTAAATACAAAATGAGTTATTACATTGTGTCAAATTTTTATTTCATAAAATTTCTTCACCACAAAATATTACATTACCCCATTTTTAAGCTATAAAATTATTGATATTTATGAGAAGATACCTCACTACAGCCATTTTACTCTTTTTAGTTACAAATTTATTTGCCCAAACGACGATTGCCATCAAGGTGATTCACCCAAATGCGCCAAATATCCAAATTATAAAAAAAACAGATTTGCTTTTTGAAAAAGAAAGCGAAGAATCTTTTGCAATCAATACAAATGAAACGCTTATCTATAAGTTGGACATCACAAAACCTACGGTACTGAAACTTGTCCACGACTTTAGAAATTTTGAGTTTTTCATAGAACCCAACGACCAATTAGAAGTTGAAATAGATGGCGATATTTTTCCTAATGATTTGATTATCAAAGGAAAAGGAAGTGCGCATAATATTTTTTTAGCACAATTTCGTCAAGAATTTATCCCAATCAGCCACAAAGCGGTCTTGAAAAAACTATACAATTCAAATGCTGCCGACTATAAAATTTGGGTGGACGATGTTTTTTCAAAAAAATGGAAAATTTATCACGCTTACGATGAATCTAAAAAAAATACTTTTAGTACAGCGTTCAAAACTTACCTCGAAGCCGAAATAAATTACTGGCGAGCCTACTATTTGATGCGTTACTACGACGAGCATTTGAGTATTTTGACCAACGAACACTATTATATTCCAGATGATTTTTATACTTTTTTGGACGAAATTCAAATCAATAATGAAGCGGCAATGCCGCATATTTATTATCGGAATTTTTTAAAATTATACGCTAACTTTCGTTTAGAAAACAAAGCATTTTCAAAAGGTTTGGCTTCTCGTCAGCGAATTTTGAACGTTGCTGCGCCATCTATTGACATTTTTCCAGATGAAAAATGCCGAAATCAACCCATCGGAAAAATTTGGAAAGGCACAAATATCATCGTCAAAGAAGCGCTTACTTATCCAAATGAAAATGGTGAGAAAATCGCTTATCGCTTGCACGGAATAAGCACCGATGGCGTAACGGGCTGGTTTAAATGTGAAGGTTTACGTGATGTACAAAGCTTTTCAAAGCAAAATCAAAATTTAGAGGTTGAAAATTACGACATTAGTTCTTTTAGAGATGTGATTCGCTACCGAAATGTTTTTGATTCGCTTCGAATGGTCGTTGATCCTGACGAACCATTTTTTAATGCCTATCGTTTGTTGTCAAAAGACGAGGATTGTACGCCACTGAATCAGCGGACAATCACGAATCATTCGCAGTACGAACACGATACGTATTATTCCGCACCGAGCCTAAAAATTCGCACCAACAAAGGCATCATTGGCTGGTCGAGTTTGGTCGGATTAACTTCTTTTCAAAAGAAAAAAGCGTTCATTGACCAAAAAATATTGATTACAAAACCTTCTCGAACTTCGTTTGACGAGCTGGAATATTACCTTTCTGGCGAGCCTCTTTACTATGCTATGGCTCAATCTTTGAAAGAAAAAATCGAGTACGACGGCAAAGAAAAACACAAAGAAACTTTTAATCGCTATCAAAAAGAATGTACAAACGGTAATTTTTCGAGTAGTCTAAAAAAATTCTATGAAAAAGCAGAACGTCTTTATTTCTTAGACTCTTTGGCATTAAACAGCACTTATCGCATGGTTTCTCGCTACAAAGTGAATTTTGAAATTCCCGAACCGCTACAATTTAAATTGTTGGAGAAAGAAATTTCAAGTGAAACACTGGAAAATTTGGAAAAAGATAGAGCGTCGAATCGCTCAGAAAGCATTGTAAAAACTAAAGAAGTAAAGTTTCCCGAAGTGCAGTACAACCTTGCGCCTGTTATTCTTTTTGGTAGAAAAAAACTAAGCGAACAACTCAACATTCAACTTTATTTGTACCCGAATATTTTGACAAATTCGAGCAGAACGATTCAACCACAAACCATCAAAAATGGCTTTTTTAAGAAAAAAGATTTTCGTTTTGAAACAAAAATCAGTGAACCAATACGGGCAGTTTTAGTCATCGGAACGCAACGTATTCCTTTGTTTTTAGAGCCTAACGACAGCTTGTATTTTGAAAAAAATACTCAAAACACCTTCGTTTGTAAAGGAAAAGGTGCAGAAACGGTAGCTTATCAACAAGCCTCAGAAGTTCTTTTTCAACAAATTGAGCAAAAAATACCTGAAGCGCAACAAAAAGATAGCGAAAATTTTAAAGCATTTATGGAAAATGCAAAGAAAAATAAGAAAATACTTTTGGATTCTTTTAGCAATGCCAATAAATTTACAGCACAATTCACGATTTTGGCTGATGCTGACATCACCTACTGGAACGCTACAAATTACTTGAAATATTATCGAGCAAAAAAACCAAATGACAAGCAGTTTTTATCTTTTTTAGACAACCTCGAAGTTCAAAACGATGCGCTTTTGGGCAGCGAACAGTACCGAAATTTTATCAACGAATACAATCTTTTCAAAGCTGAAAATAAAGACAACGCTGGACTTATTTTTGGAGAAAAAACACTTAAATACCTAAAATCCAACACTTTACGGGAAAACTTGAACGATAAAATGAGTGTTGAAAAATGGAATACTTTACAAGAATTTGTCAGTACAAATCCATATCCTGTTTTGAATGACATGATAAAAACACCTTATCAGGCGCACAACGCACAAAACGGCTCATTTGCTCCTTCTTTTTCTTTAAAAAATGCCAAAGATGAAAAAATAAAATTGGCTGATTTTGAAAAAAAGATTGTGGTAATTGATTTTTGGAACAGTCAAATCGCTGGAATTGATACGATTATGAAGAACTTGAAAAAACGAAACGCTATTTTTTCAAAAAATCAAGACATTCAATTTATCAATATCAATACTGATCTTGATAGACTTTTGGCAAAAAAAGCAATGAAAAAATATGCGCTACAAGGTATTTCCCTACAAAGTGCCGAAAATGACCTTTCTCAAAGTCCTGTCAATGAATTGTTTGACGTAAAAAAATACCCAACAAGCATTATCATCGACAAAGGTCAAAAAATCGTTTTAGATGCTCAAACCAATGCCAACAATCAAAGTATAGTGAAAAAACTATTGGAAATGACAAGGTTTTAAGAAACAACGAACAGCGTACAGTGAACAATGAACAATATTATTAATTGTTCACTGTTAACTGTTCACTGTTAATTGACATTTCCAAACAACAATTTCCTACCAAGTAACGAATATCTACATATTGAATTATTTTTATTAAAAGAATACAAATATGAAACGTTACTTTTACTTTATGCTTGTTTTATTTGGCTCGTTGTCATTAATGAGTCTTGACCCTAAAAATCCACCTACAGGAAATTCGTCAGCTCCTGGCGAAATATCTTGCGGCAGTTGTCATAGTGGAGGTGCTTATACAGCAACACCTACCTTGATGGGTGTTCCTAATCCCGTAGTGCCTGGGCAAACCTATACCGTTACCTTGGGCGTTACTTCAAACGCTGTAAAAAATGGTTTTCAATTGACTTGTTTAGATGGAAACAATAGCAATTGTGGGTCATTTTCAGTGCCTGGTGCTGGAGTTAATCTCACGGCGGCAAATGGCAGAAATTATGCTCGGCAAAGTACGCCTTCCGCTGCCAATGCGTCTTGGACTTTTAAATGGACAGCTCCAGCGAGTTTGACAAACAACGCTATCAATTTTTATTATTCAACAGCAAATTGCAACGGAAATGGAAAAGATACAGGCGATAAAGTGACAAATGGTTCATTCTCAACGGTTTTGAGTAGTCCAGTAACTCCTGTAAGTGCTACCGTTTCAAAGGCAGATGTCGTTTGTAATGGCGGAAACAATGGTTCTGCAACAGTTACCGCTTCAGGCGGGCAAATGCCTTACGCTTATAAATGGTCGAATGGTCAGACTTCTCAGACAGCCACCAGGGCTGTAAAGTTCTAATAAAGTATTATCTTTGCGAAAAATTAAATTTGGCATGCAATTAACAAACAGTTTTTTAAGTCTTAGCGACCATCGAC
>JAYWHK010000166.1:0-9322 GCA_043777755.1 Saprospiraceae bacterium | reverse complement strand
TAAAAACGCATCACGTAGAGAAAAGGCACGCCTTTTCTCGTGTTTCGTATGCCTAACGTAGTGCGAGAAAAGGCGTGCCTTTTCTCTACGTATGCTCCACTGGCACATAGTCTATAAAAGTTGAAAAACTAAAACCAAACCATTCGCTGGACGTGATTTATAATCACGTTCTTCTATCAGTATGTTTTCAACATAGCGAAGCAACCCAGCACTATCAGCAAAAAATACAACCGCTATATCTCGACAGGTATAGCGGTTTGTTGTTTTGAAAGAAAAGCTTATCTTTGTTGAATGGTTTGGTGTGCTTACGCTTCGTTGGAGACGACTCAACAGGATAGTTGGATTATGGAAATCCAACCAAGCGAGTTGCGGTAGTTTTGTGTTTTGTTGGAGGCAGACTTAGAGCCAGCGGGAGAAAATCATAGCAGAAATGCAAAAGAAAATTAATTTATGAAAAAATACACTTTTATTTTTGAGTTCAAAGGAGGAACTTACATTGCTCAAGTTTCGTCTGATAATCTTAATTCCGCAATAAATAAATGGGCAAATGATGTAGAATACTTTAGAAGTATTAAAATGCCAGATAAAGAAATGAGTATTCTAAAAGAAGATATATTGAACGAAGAACCTATTTTACTACAAGGTTTAACTTATGTGTGGTCAGTGTATCTATTAATAAAAAACCATGGATGTTTAATCAATATAGTTCAAACAGCAATATGATTTAATCCCGCTGGCGCATAGTATCAGGTTGTGCAAAAAAGATTTGTTTGTTAAAAAATGGTAGTTTTTTGGTACTTTTTGCGTCAAAACGACTTGAAAAAGCGTATATTAGACGATGGTTTTGGTAGTCATTTTGGGTTCCAGCTGGCACATAGTCTATAAAAGTTGAAAAACAAACCCCAAACCACTCGCTGGACGTGATTTATAATCACGTTCTTCTGTCAGTATGTTTTAAACATAGCGAAGCAGCATCGCACTATCAGCAAAAAACACAACCGCTATATCTCGACAGGTATAGCGGTTTGTTTTTTTGAAAAAATAAAAACACCTCACGTAGAGAAAAGGCACGCCTTTTCTCGCACTACACAAGGCCTACGAAACACGATAAAATGCCTACGAGTGCGCTGGTGGTGCGTAGTTTGTTTTTTGAAAATAAAAGCTTATTTTTGTTGAAAGATACTTGCGCTTCGTCAGACTATGTGCGTATAGGAGTCATAAACTAAATAAAATACGTTGAGTTTTTACAAAATATTTTTAAAAGACACTAAAAAAAGCCTTTGATTTCATACAAAATCAAAGGCTTTTTACTATTCTGAATCCTACGTACTAAATTCCATATTCCCAAAAACTACACAATCGAAACGATTTCATTTTTGCCCAATTGTCCTAACATTTGCCAGTGAGAACGAACAGCTTGTGAGAATGTATCAAACTCATTGTAAGGAATCTCAAATTCCTCAGCCGTTTCTTTTACGATGGGTGCTATATTCTTATAATGAACGTGTGAAATATTCGTGAACAAGTGGTGCTCGATTTGGTAGTTCAAACCGCCTACAAACCAAGACAAAACACGGTTTTTTCTTGCAAAATTACAAGTAGTCATTAACTGATGTACCGCCCAAGAGTTTTCTAAAGTATTGGTTTCGTCAGGCTGAAAGTAATCCGTATGTTCCACAACGTGCGCCAACTGGAAAACAACCGTCGTAATCACACCTGCGATGAAGTGCATCACAAAGAATCCTGCCAAATAAACTGTAAAAGGCAATGTTCCAAAAAGATAAGGAACGCCAAAAAATACAGCAAAATACAGCATTTTGCTCACTAAAATATCTACATAAACCCAACCTGCGGTTGCGCCAACTTTGTCCAAAAGACCTTCTTTATCATAAGCTCTGATTTGCTTCAAATCTTTTGTTGTTGCCCAAGATACCGTGGACAAACCATACAAAAAGATGGCATAATACTGTTGAAAACGGTGAATCCAATACAATTTTCCTTCTGGTGAAAGGCGTAATATTGGTTTGTCTTCAATATCTTCGTCGTGTCCGTGCACATTCGTGTAAGTATGGTGCAATACATTGTGCTGGATTTTCCAAGAAACAGAATTTCCTCCAATAATATTGATGGTATAACTCATTAATTTGTTCAACCAAGGTAAATCCGAATAAGAACCGTGGTTAGCATCGTGCATAATGCTAAATCCGATGCCCGACATTCCAATCCCCATAACTGCAAATGCTGCGATTGTCCACATCGAAGACAATCCTAAAGCAAAAACCAATACAAATGGAATGATATAAAGACTTAGCAATACGACACTCTTCGTGTAAAGGTGTACATTACCTGTTTTTGAGATGTTATTGTCTGTAAAATAAGCATTGATACGGTTGCGAAGTGTCGAATAAAAATCCGCTTGTTTTCGGAACGCAAACTTTGGTGGAATGGTAGTTGCTGTATTCATAATAATAAAGGCTTTGAAATCTTTGTTAAAATTGGTTTATCTTAAAATTTGTCCATTTTCATAAATAAAAGACAAAGATATATCTTTATAAATATAAAGTATTACATTTGATTGTCATAATATATTTTTTGGCAAAAATAATATAAAAAAACAAATTTTATTCTGAAATTGTTTGAAAAAAAAGGCTATTATTTGATTTTGTCTTTATTTATAATCAATATAAACAATTTTATTTAGCAAAATAAATTTTTATTATCTAGATTAAATCGAAATTTCATGCCAATATCACAGACAAAAAAATTCCCAAATTAATGAACAGTCAAAAATTTGGGAATTTTTTTACACTACGTTTTAAAAGTCCCTCCTTGGGAGGGATTTAGGGCAATGTCATTAAGTTAAGGATTTTAAAAATGTGTTACTTCGCAAAAGACTTGAACAAGCACTTTCTTATGCCCTCACCCTAAAGGGAATGACTCTTAAATGTATTGTTTTATTTGTTTTCAGCAATAAAAAACAATCGTTTTATTGCATAGAAATTGGAAAATTTACTTTTTTTGTCTGAGTTCCCTTTAGGGTAAGGGCATCAGAAAGTAAATTTAGGTTGTTGAGCAAAGCATTTAAAATCAAAAAACCTTAGCTTAATGACATTGGGATTTAGGAGGACTAATCATACAACGGTCTTTTCTGAACACCAAATGGATATTCAACCTCTTTACCTGGGCAAGAAGATTTTATCTTGATGTTGAAAAAATCAAATGCTTTTTCGTCTTCGGTCAATTGTTTTACACCGTAAATTGTCAAATCCTTATAATTTTGTTTGAAACAAGAAGGATTGTCACGACGAGGAACTTTGATGGTCATTTGCTGAGAAAAACGCTCAATTTCGTTGCTAATTTTTACTGTAAAGGTTTCTTTATCAGCATTGTAAGCACTTACAGATTCAATTTTGAAAGAAACCACCGACAAAGATTCTGCAATACGACGGCGGTGTTGCTCTTGTTCAATGGCAACTTGTGCGTCGATTTGATCCAAATAAGCTGGAACATTGACGACTTCTTCCATGTATTTTTCTAAATATTTTTCACGAATTATTTTCGATTGTTTTTGGAAACGAGCGTTGTATTCGTTTGTTTTTTCAAATTCTCCTTTTGGAGCTAATTGTTTCAATTCTGAACGAATCAAAGCATCATAATAAGAAGAAGAAACATTGTCGTAGCTAAAATACCAAAGATTCGCTGAACCACGAGAATCACCTGCCGTCAAGTATTTTCCATCTGGGCTGAACGCCGCTGCGGTAATTGGAAAATCTTTGCTGCCACTCATAATCGGTGTTGCGATTTGGCGACCTGTTGCAATATCCCACAACTTTAAGGTATCATTTCCGCCTACAATGTAACGGCTATCAGGGCTGAAACCATATACTGCATCTGTTGCAGTAAGGTCGAAATTCTGAACTACTTTGTACGTTACCAAATCCCAAAAACGCACTTTTCGGTTGCTCAAAGTCAATACAAAACGGTTGTTTGGAGAAAAGAAAACAGTTTTTAATTCTTCTTGCGCTTTTTTGTCGTTGCTACCACAATAGAAAGTGTGAATTTCCTTTGCTGTTTCAAAATCATACAAACAAAAGTTGTCCACAAATGCCTTAATCATATAACGATCATCTGTACTTTTTGAAGGATTCAAACCTTTTGTATAAAAATCACGCTCATATTGACCCGTTTCAACATTGTACAAAGAAGATTGAACGCCATTTTCTATGATGATGCTACGGTTGTCCGCTGTGAAAGCAATTGGGCGAGCAAAATCCGTTTTTTTATCAGAAAATTTAATCACACTCACAACACGTTGCGATTTGATTTCCAGAATATTGATGTTGTTGCGCTCACGTACCGCCAAAAATTTTCCATCTTGTGAAAAACAACTTGCACGAATCAACTCTTTATCGACTAAATTCATTGCTTTTTTGCCTGTTTCCAAGTCCCAAATCGTAATACAAGGAGAAGTCAGAATCCCTTTGTTCATGATAGGTTGATCTCCGCTTTTGACTGCCAAAAACTTAGAGTCCTCGCTGAAAATAACAGAACGAATTTTACTATTGTCCGATTGTTGGTAGGAAACGACATCGGTTTGAGCAAACGCAGCCGTTGCCAAAGCAAAAAAGTAAATTTGAGATAGAAATAGTTTGAAAGAATTTATCTTATTCATAGAATACAACAAGTTTGTGTAGTTTAAATTTAAGAACATGATGGTTTTATACATATAAATCTAACATGAAAATGCAACAAAACGAGCATTTTAAGCAGTTTTTTATTAATACTAATTTTTAATCTTTTTTGGGAATGGTTTCTTTGGATAGGAATAAGATTAAATCTCACGCAAAGATACAAAAATAATTGAATCAAAAAAGCCTCGTTGAAAATTTCCAACGAGGCTTTTTAAAAAAGTCAGCTAAAAGACTATTGAACGCTGTTATTTAACTTTGTATTAACCTTTGCGACGCTGCCGATATTCTCAACATTGGCATCTTTCGGTACATTCAAAATATACTTCACGGTTTCTTTTAACTCTTGTCCATTTAGTTTTACTGTTTTTTGCATGGCTGGTGCGGTAAAAACAATTTTGTCATTTTCAGCATTGCTGATTACATTGTAACGACCTGCGGTAATGAGTGATTTAAACATTGCTTCACTGACATTCTCACAGGCAATCGTCATTTCGATACGGGCAATCGGCTCATTCCAAGTGCGGATTTCGACATTGCTCATTTCGATGCGGAGTTGTTGTTTGCCTTGTAAATTAAAAGATTTACTAAGCGTTTTTTCGATGTTGCTTTGGGCGTTAAGTATCGGAACGAACATTAAGATAATTCCGAAAAAACTCAAAAAGGTGTACGTTTTCATAATTGACCTCCTTTTATTTTATTTGTAAAATATGGTATAAAGTTATGTTGTTTTTTTGAAAAAAGCAAGTTTTTTTAGTTAAATTTCTAATATATTGCTATTTTTTCAATAAAATCAGACAAATTAGCTTTTAGTACACTGTTTTTTTTAGTTATTTAATGTTTGGGGTTGTTTGAAATAGTTCTAACTAATTGAAAACCAAAACAATACAACAATAACAAACAATAGCAAACTTTGAAAACAGCCTAATTTAGACATTTGATGTTCGGTCAGGACTAAGTATTTTAACTGAAATAATCAATCTTTATATAAAGACAACCTAAACTGTCAAAACGCTGCAAGCCTTACTCATTATTTTCAAATATCTATACTTTATAAACAAAAATGAATTGCGTTTAGTTCATTATAAAAACAAATTTTATTCTTATTTTTGTCAAAAAAAATTTACAATTAAGAATTTTATTTTTTACAATTAAATAAAAATGATTTTTAATTTTAAAATTAACTTAGATTTAAGTAATAAATGCAACGGTGGTAAAAAAATAGGAGGGAGAACATTTTTAACAGTAAGGAGAAAAGAAAAATCTTTTCCCCTATGCTGAATGGAAAAAATGTACTAACTTGCTCCTCTACCAAAAATTGCAAACTATGGGACACCTAACCTTGACGCAAAGATACGCTATAGAATCGTATTTGCAAGATGAGATTTCAACAAGTGAAATAGCCTTATTAATGGGCAGGAATAAATCTGTAATCAGTAGAGAGATTAGTCGCAACCGTGACCGGAGGAGTGGGAAATATCGAGCGTAAAGAAGCTGTTTTGGTAGAAGCGGCGGTAATAGAAATGCTACAAGATTGGAAGCTCTTTTTGAACACCATAACGTCCGATAATGGAAAAGAATTTGCTCGACATAAAATATTGCAACTGCCTTAGAAATTGACTACTATTTTGCACAACCTTACCATAGTTGGGAGCGTGGTGCAAACGAAAATTTGAACGGTTTGGTAAGGCAATCAAAAATTACCTAAACCGATGGCGGATCAACGAATTGCAAAAGCAAAAAAAGAACTAAAACCAGGTAAATCACATTCAAAAGAGTATTACGAGCTGTTAAAATGGGAGATTTTCATTACCAATGTAAGCGTAGAACAACTCAACGTAGATGAAATATGCTTGTTTTATCAACTTCGATGGTTTATTGAAATTATTTTCAAAACTTGGAAAAGTAATTTTAACTTTAAAAAAGTACTCAACGTCAAAGGAATGTCTTATTACCGAGCCGTCATAACGATTGTACTTTTACTCATAAAAATAACCTATTCTTTTACCCATTTATTTGTATACATTGATGCACAAGTGCAGCTCCAATACAATAAATTAATCAGTCCTATGAAATTTATGAGTGTCATCAATTCTCTTGGGGCTGAAATTATCAATATCAAAAAACTCGACGAACTCGAACCTTTTATTAAACAGTTTGCGGCTCACGCCACTTATGAAACAAGAAAAGATAGAGTTAATATGAGAAATAAAATTATTTAATCATCAAAAATAACTAACCATCCTCCGAGTTAGGTGAAAAATGTAATTTTGTGAAAAATAAAATGTTGATAATCAATATTTTACGCATTAAAACAAAACGCCCTTACGCCTATGTCCAAAGGAGGGACTTACCAACGTAGCATTATAGTTTTTATGTTAAAAATAAAATAAAGTTGTAAAATTAGGTAAAAAAGTTGAACAAACCAATAGTTTTTCGTCACGATTTTCAAGGTTTTCGTCATTCAAAAATAGCTTTTCGTCCGATTTTAGCAAAATCAGACAACGAATAATAATTTATAGCGGTCTTTATCTTGAAATTAACATCAATTTTAAATCATTTAAAATATAAAAGTATGCGTAACAACATCAAAAATTTGGCTTTTTTCATGCTATTCATAGCAGTTGGTTTTATGTCTTGTGAAAAAGAAACTGGTTCGGGTGACGAAGTCAGAGAAACCCGTAGCGTTGCTGCATTTACAGAAGTCGAAATGCGAAATTCTGCCAATGTGGAATTTATCAAAGGCACAACACAAAAAGTAGAAGTAGCTGATTTTGAAAATCTATTGGAATTTTTGATTGTCGAAGTATCAGGCAATAAACTGATTATCAGAACAAAAGACAATACTATAATTTCAAATTCAAAAGCAAAAGTATTCATCACAACTCCCGAAAATATTACAAAAACGGTATTGAGTGGTAGTGGAAATATTGTCTACTTCGGAACACCTGACTTGGATACAACTGTTACGGGTTCGGGGAAAGTCATTAAGAAATAGTTTTTTAGCAATAGCGTAAAAAATGCTCATTGGTCTGTTCCAATGAGCATTTTCTTTTTTGATAATATTCCACTCCGCAAGTTTCGGGTTGTTCGGCTTATAAATATCGTTTATCTTTGCCGATGCGAAAAAGAAACAATGATATAAAATGTTGATTATCAGTGCATTGCATAAAAATTGAATATTATTTACTCAAAACACTCATTAAAACCGAGGACATGACACTACTGTATTCCAACCCTTCCCAAAAGTTCGTGCTATGGAAAGTTCAAATGTTCCATTCATAGCATTGGCACGGCGAAGACTTGAAATATTGGCATCATAACTAAATCCGATTGACCAATCGGCATAGTCAAAACGAGTATATAGAATTATGGCATCTGCCAAAACACTACGCTTCTCCGTCATACTAACTTTTTGACTTAAACGCAACCAAGCACCTGCTTGAATGGCTTTGTATTCGTCAAAACCTTTAATAGAAAACGTATGTCGAAGCGCTGTTCCAAGGTTTAACTCAAAAGAGGCACCTTGTTTCATGGCAATAGCATTGGGAAGTAATGCCCAACGTTTGTCTGCTAAAAAGATTTCACCGCCGCCATGTAGTGTCCATTTAGAATGAATACGTGTAGGGTTTGACTTTAAAAAAGAAACATTAGGGCGATTAAGGTGGTCTATGGCAAATCCTGCGTAAAAATTATAATATTTAGGCATATTAGTGTACCACATTAAACCAATATTCAAATCAAAAAATTTAAAATTTGAGTTCAAATCACCCATTTCATTGCTTTGAATACTTGAATTATAGATACCTCTATCGTCAATTTGTGATAAACGACGCAATTCATTACTACTGACACTTCGTTGATTAAACCCCAAACCACTTCCGAAAGCTAAATAATGTGTTTTATAACGATTTCCACCCAAGGATTTTAAATATGAAAATGAAATTTTTCCTATGGTCTGTTTAAAATTGCTTGAACCTGCTTCATCGCCTGTTAAGTTTAATCCAAAACCCATTTGGTCTTTATAACCTATTGGAAGACGAAAATCCGTAGAAAAATTGGCTGTATTATAAGCGTCACTTCCCAATACAGGTTGCCATTGATTGCGAGCATTGACAATCAAACGGACATCATTGTCAGGAAACAAACCCGTTAGCGCAGGATTGAGCGCAAGAGGTGCAGCATAAAATTGAGACAAGTGAATGTCTTGTGCTTTCACTTTTGTAAAACATAATATAAATACTATGAGAAGGTAATTATTTCTTTGCATGATATAAATATTTTGAAATTCAAACCCAAATTTAGAATTTAGGTTTGAATTAATTAGAAATTATTTTAACAACGTAATATCGCCTTTATAAACGGCTTCTGTACCGTCAATAAAAGTAACTTTTGCGATAAATACGAAGACACCAGGGTCTAAGTTTTGTCCGTTAAGCGTTCCATTCCAACCAATTTTTCGGTCACTTGGAATATTTTCTTGTTGATAAACCATTTCTCCCCATCGGCTAAAAATTTTCAATTGGTCAATTTGTTTTACACTCGATGTTCCAGTTTTTGAAATTTTAGGCATAATTTTTTTTGACACTAAAATTTTATAATTTTTTTATAATTTTTATAAAAATAAAAAATTG
>JAYWHK010000165.1:0-25548 GCA_043777755.1 Saprospiraceae bacterium | reverse complement strand
AAAATGGAAAGTTGAAAGCTACTGACCGAAGAATTTATGTTCATGGGATTATAATTTGTTGTTGAAAAGTCGTTGCAAAAGAGTAACGACTTTTTTTTGCTTTAGGCAATAAATCAATTATTTTCATCAAAATCGCTTACAATACTCATCAAAATCACGAGCTTGTCGTAAAATTCTCTTATTAAATCATAACTGACATTAGACTGGAAAATATAAGGTTCGAGCAAATCATTAGGTTCATCTACGGCGATGTAAATATCATTTCCAATAATAGAAAGGTATAATTTGCAGCCTGTAAAATCGTAATAATCCAAAATATCGTTTTGCATTTCTTCTGACAAAAGCGAGTGAATCGGTGCGTCAGGTGTTGCAAAAGTCATAAAAAGCTCTTGAAAAGCATCTAATTGCATATCCGTAGGCACTTCTTGCGCTCCACTGAGCATAAATTTTTTGATGTTTCGTATTTCATCGTTTTTATAAGCACGAGGAATTATCAAAACCCGCCCTTTTATTTTAATTGCCTCGTCAGATTCTTCTGGGTTGAATTGTAACTGGTTCATTTCAAATTCAATACCTTGTTTTTCCAATAGTAAAGTTTCCAGCTCGCCTTTTTTTTCAGCAATAACCCATGCTTCGAGGTCAGTATCTAAGCGTTCAACACCACGCAAAACATGAATTTTCTGATTGAGGTCATTGAGTTTTGTATATAAAGTATGTTTTTGCTTAAAATCTTTAAATTCTGCATGAAGAAAAACACCTCTAAAAACAGTATCTATTTGGCTTCTTACACGAGAAAAGGACTTTGCTTCCAACTCACAAAGCTCAAAAGCCAATTCGCCAATAACGCCATTGATGTAATCTTCTCCTTTGTATTCGATGACATCTTCCGAAAAAATTTGACTGTACTTAAACTCTTGAAAATCAATGCTTTTGCCTTCATCGTAATACAAAGTTCCTGTATTGACATCATTGTCGATGAAATCCAAAACCAAACGAACAACGTGAGGTTTGAAGGTTTTTTGGAATTTTTGTACTTGGCGGTACAAATAAAGAATGTATAAAACAATGGGAATACACAAAAATAAAGAAAGGACAAAAACTTGCAAATAGGCAGCAAGGCTAATCACTGCGACAATCAATAATGCTGAAAAAAACAGAAGACGCAACAAACGACGACGACTCCTATCCATTCGCATCAATTCTGGGTGAATGGTATGGTTGTAAAAACGGCGAAGTTCATCGTAATTAAAAGTCATAAGGCAAAATGAAAAAGGCTGTTTCGAGAACAGCCTTTTAGGTATTATTTATTTTCTTTTATCGTATTGATCAATGTAAAACGAAACTGATTTTAAGATAATATCTTTCAGGAAAAGCTGCTCTTCTTTTGCGATTTCTTGTAATCTGGTGACTTTGTGTTGTTCCAAGATGAGTACTATACGTCGTTTTGTATCATTGTCCAAATCGCCATAATCCATTGTACGAGTAAGCAAAGCCTCTAAGCCATTCAACGGACGACGTTGGGCCTTTTTGTTTGAATAATGAAAGTCATTATAGTCATCATTATTCGATACTTCTGTATGATTGGTTACAAAAGAGTTCATAATTACATCATCAATATCTGAGGAAAAGTTTTTTCCACCTTTTCGTGCAGCTTTGATAATGCGCTCTTCTTGTTGCCTTGTTTCCTGCAATACAGTAGCCATCATACTCCCTGATTCGTTTTCGGAGCTATCGAAAACGCTTTCAAGACCATCTGTAAATTTTTTCTTACTCATTGATAATCAGCTAAGTAGGCGTATAAAATAGACTGGCATTTTTTATAATTTAGCCCAATTACATAATAGTTTTTTGATGAATTTTAGATTTCTTCTACGATTTCTGCTGCTGCATTTTTTGCTGCATTTTCTATCCGTATAATAATCTCTCTACTCAAATTTAAGTAGTCTTCTGCACCTGGACTTCTTGGGTTATAGTCAAAAATATCCTTGCGTTGTGCTGGTGCTTCGGCTAAGGCAACATTGTCACGAATGTATGTTTTGAATACTTTTTCGCCAAAATATTTGTGAATTGTATCAACTACATCATTGTTCAAAACCTTACGTTTATCGAACATTGTAGGGATTACACCACCAATTTCAAGGTTTTTGTTCAAACGCATACGCACTTTGTCAATTACCTGCTTGATTTTTGCCAAACCTTGCAACGCCAAAAACTCCGTTTGTAACGGAATGATTACATAGCGGCTACTCGTCAGTGCATTCAATGTCAAAAGTCCAAGCGATGGTGGGCAATCAATCAAAATATAATCATATTGATCTTGAATAACAGCGAAAAGCTCACGCATAATGTACTCACGACCAGCTTCATTGACTAATTCCATCTCCGCACCTGACAAGTCAAGTGTAGATGTTACCACGTCAAGATTCTTCTTTACATTGTAAGGTACTAAATCCGATTCGCCACGTAGGGCTTCGTAGATTGTAAATTTTTGACGTGGAATACCGAGCGAAAGTGTTAGATTCGCTTGCGGATCAAGATCAATCAATAGGACTTTTTTTCCTAATTCTGCAAGACCTGCACCAATATTAATTGTTGAAGTCGTTTTGCCTACACCTCCCTTGTGATTCAGCAAAGAAATGACAATTCCCATAATTTTAGTATGATATTTTCTATAAAAGACAAGTGCTTTATATTTTGCCTTGTCTAACCTGAAGCGTAAAGTTATTACTATTTTTGATAAAACAAAATTATTATACTCCAAAAAGTATGACATTTTTTTATTTTATTGTATTTTTTTTCCTCGATACCCCAAAAAAGCTCCAATTGCTATAATTATCAAGGCAATTAGCATCAAAATTTTTTTATTTATTCGGTCTTCCCACCAAGTTTTTTTTGGAACATCGGTATTTTTTTTCATTAAACCTTTCAAAATAGCATTGGTATTGTGTTCAAGCATAGCTGTATAAGTTAAAATACCGCTTTCTGCATCGCCAACACTATCTGAATAAAGTGTTTCGCCAAGCTCTGCATTAAAATCTTTTGCTAAAGCCTTGAATGCTTCATTATTTATTTTTTTTTCTGTAAAAATAACTTCTACACTGTCTTCTCTAATAATTTTTCTGATTCGTTTTAGTGCATCTTTTTCCTCCACATCGTCAATGCCATTGAGTGTAATGTAGTGTAAATTATAAGCTCGAGCAAAATAATACAAACCTTTGTGTTCGTCAATAAATACCCTTTGGTTCATTGGCAAAGTATTCAGTGATGCAAAAAATGAATCTTCCAAATGAACTAATTTCGCTCTATACGCATCATAATTTTTTTCATAAAAAAAAGTATTTTCAACGTCTATTTTACACAAGGCTTTTTTTATGTTGTGAATATAAAAAAGCACATTGTAAATGGACATCCAAGCGTGTGGATCTTTTATATTTTGGGTATTGGGAATCGGAATTGGCGTGACACCTTCGCTCAAAACAACAACTTTTTGCGTATTATTATTTTTTGATAAAAAATCATTTAAAAAAGGCTCGTAATTGAGTCCATTTTGAAAAATAATGGCGGCATCGTTTAGTAAAACCTTGTCTTTTTCTTGTAATTTGTAGGTATGCGGACTTTCTTCAACTGGAATAATAGTTGAAATTTGAACTTTTTCGCCAGCAATATTTTTTATCAAATCAGCAAAAACACTTGTAGTCGTTGTGATTTTTATTTGTGAAAATGCAATGCAATGCGTTGATAATAAAGCAATTATAGTATAAAAAAATTTCATTTTCAAGCGTTTTTAAATGCTGCGATGGCATTTTTAGTAAAATCTGACAAAACCAACATTCCACTCATTCCAGCACGTTCTTCTAAGAGTGCGTCCCAGTTGTCCGTTCCTTCCCAAAAAACTTTTTTTAACAAACGCAAAGCGTCTGGATTAGAACCCAAAAGCTGCGCTGAGAGTGTCGCAATCCCAGCATCCATTTCTGTTATTGTTGGAAAAATATCGTGGTATAAACCTCGTTCTTTTGCCCAAGCAGCACTTTGAAAAGCTGTTGCGTTCAATGCCAATTGGCTAAATGCCGAAACTCTCATTTTGCGTTGTACGGCTGGCCCAATCACAAAAGGTCCAATACCAACCGCCAATTCGCTCAGTTTTATACTTGCAGCTTCGGTTGCAAAGCAATAATCACAAGCTGAAGCCAAGCCAACACCGCCGCCAATTGCCTTTCCTTGCACACGTCCGATAACGATTTTCGGACATTTTCGGATAGCATTAATGACATTGGCAAAACCCAAAAAGAATTTTTTTCCACTTTGAAAATCTTGAATAGATGCCAATTCGTCAAAACTTGCACCTGCGCAAAATGTTCGTTCTCCACTGCTTTGCAGTACAATCAAAACTACGCCACTGTCCTCGCCAGATTTTGTAATGGCATCTTTGAGCTGTGTTAGCAAGCGGCTTGGCAAAGAATTGTGTGAAGGATGCTCAAAAGTAATGTAAGCAATTTTATTTTTAATTTCGGTAATGACCGAACCCAATTGAGTATTGTCCATAAGTTTAGCTAATATATTTTGCGGCAAAAATAATGATTTATACTAAGAAGACGTTAAAATTCATTGGTATTATTTTGTTGTAGAGAAAAAAAATTACAGTTTTCGTTTCTTTGAGTAGCATAGAAAACCAACAAAAAAGCCCAATTACATACAGCAATTGAGCTTTTTTATTATAGAACTAAAGTATAGTTGCTTCTTATTGATAAATTTTATTAATGTCAGCAGCATATTTTTCCAAGATAACTCTACGCTTAAGTTTAAGTGTAGGAGTCAATTCGGCAGCAGTTCCATCGGCTTTAATTGCCTCCCATTGACTGCTAACCAAAGTGATTTTTTTCACTTGTTCAACGTGGTTAAACTCGGGATTGTAGCGATTTGCAACTTCTTGGTATTTTGCAATTACATCTGGATTTTGAATAATTTGTTCAAGCGATGTCCAAGCGATGTCACGTTTTTTACACCAATCTTGTAGCCCTTCAACAGCTGGAACAATCAATGCTGCAACGAATTTTTGATTTTCGCCAACAATCATAATTTGCTCTATCAAGTAGTGTTCTTTGAAACGACTTTCGATTGGTGCTGGTGCAACATATTTTCCTCCCGAAGTTTTCATCAATTCTTTTTTACGGTCTGTAATTTTTAAGAATTTTTGACCATTTGGAGCATCAACCAACATTCCAATATCACCAGTTCTCAACCATCTTTTACCATTGATATGCGCAATAACTTCGTCAGTTTTGTCTTGTTTTTTGTAATAACCTTGCATTGTGTTTGGTCCGCAAGACAATACTTCACCTTCGCCTTCACGGTATGTTCCGTCCGAAGAATCAATGAAAATTTCAACACCATCAACAGCTGGTCCGATAGTGCCTAATTTTGCACCACCTTTGTTAAAACGAGCAATGGCAATACCTGGCGAAGCCTCCGTCAATCCATAACCTTCACGAACAGGAATACCTGCACAAGAGAAAGTTCTCAAAATTTTGACTGGACAAGCCGATGCACCAACAACGATTCCTTTGATATTGCCACCAAGTGCTTCACGCCATTTGCTGTAAATTAATTTGTCAGCAATTTTATGCTTTAAACCTCTTATGCCAGTGTAATTTTTGTCGTAATCGTAGTCGTCAGTCAAACTCAAAGCCCAGAAGAATAAATTTTTCTTTACTCCCGTCAATTCCAGACCTTTGTTATACAGCTTGTCATAAACTTTTTCCAATAAACGTGGAACAGTTGTAAAGAAGTCTGGTTTTACTCGTCTCAAATCACCATCTTCTCCACCCAAATTATCAGTGCCAGTAAAGGTAACTTGCGCACCAATATACATATAGGCGTGAGAGCATACACGCTCAAAGATATGGCATAATGGCAAAAAACTCAATGCACGCTCGCCTGCATCCATCTGAATACAAGGACGAACAGCCTTAACATTGCTCACAATATTGTCGTGAGAGAGCATAACACCTTTTGGTTCACCTGTAGTGCCAGAAGTGTAAATAATAGTCGCTAAATCGTCTGCTTTAATACTATCTTTGATAACTTGTAGGTTTGTCATTGCAAAAGTATCATCAAAGATACTTTCCCAACTTGCAACGCCATCAATATGGTCAAAGGTGTAAATATCACGCAAAGAAGCTACTGATGCTTGTGCATTTTTTACTTTAACATACACTTCTTCTTCACCAACGAAACAGTATTTTATTTCTGCATCGTTAAAAATATAAGCGTATTCTTTTGGTGAAATTGTAGGATATACAGGAATACTGACAACGCCAATTTGCTGCATTGCCAAATCCATAACGCACCACTCAGGGCGATTTTTGACAGATACTAAACCAACAGTATCGCCTTTTTGTAATCCCAACTTAAGAAGACCTTTACTCACTTTATTTACTTTATCAACAATTTCTTGTGTACTAAAATAAATATCTTTGCCTTCGTGGCGATAACCAAACGCTTGTGGTTGCGGGTAGTTCTTAAGTTGATAATCAATAAAATCAAATAAACGAGAAATCTCCATTTTTATATTGTATTGCTTTGAAAAAATCAAAATTTTTAATTGAGCCGCTAAATTATATAAAATTTTTGATTTTTTAGCATTTTAAACAATTATTGATTTTTTTTTATATCAAATTTTTACATTTTAAATATTTAAACGATATTTACACTTCAAAATGAATGATTTTTTTAAATATTTACGATTTTTTAATTTACTGACTTGAAATAATTTTATAATATGATAGACCAAAAAATAAAAGATTTCTTAATTGAAAAAGAGCCGAAATTAAAACCTTTGATTGATGCTGTTACTTTACCTGCATTAACCTCAACAGATGTGTATTTTAGTTTGATAGAATCCATTGTTTCGCAGCAGCTTTCTGTCAAAGCGGCGGACACAATTCACCAACGTTTTTTAGGACTTTTCCCTTCGAAATATCCACATCCTGAGTATGTTGCGGCTGTTGATTTGGAGCAAATGCGGGCAATCGGCTTATCTTACCAAAAGGCAAATTACATCAAAAATACTGCCGATCATTTTGTGAAAAATGATCTTTTGGACAAAGATTGGAGCGCAATGAGTGACGATGAAATCATTGCTTCGCTGACCAGTATAAAAGGTGTAGGAAAATGGACGGTTCAGATGATTCTGATGTTCACGCTACAGAGAACGGACGTATTACCTGTGGACGATTTGGGTATTCAACAAGGTTTTGAGAAACTATTCGATTTGGACAAAGAAAACTTAAAATTAATGAAAAAACAGATGGAAACAATCGCTGAATCTTGGCGACCATACCGTAGTATTGCTTGTCGTTATATTTGGCGATATAAAGATACTGTTGGTAAAAATTAGTTGTAACTCGAGAAATATTTAGAATTCAAAATAAAAAGCCTTCATTAAATTCTTGAATTTAATGAAGGCTTTTTATTTCTATTTTTTCACCTTTTTCAAATAATCTTCCACCAAAGTTTTGTAATAAGGTTTTAGATTAGGCGAAACAGTGCGGTACAATTCAACTTCAGCTTCACGTTTTTTCAAGTACTCTTGCAAAGACGGTGGCGACGATTGTTGGTAACTTTTAGACTGCTCGGCTTTGCGTTTTTCATCGTATTCTCGTTCTCTATCAGCACGTTCCGCTTCCAACAAACGGGTCAAAATATCTTCTTGACGTTTTAGTGTTTCGTTGGTCAAACGCTTATTTACCAAGTCAGTTTCTACTTTATCCATTTCGTCAATCGCTTTTTGAAGCTCAGGATTTCCTTTGCCTTGCTGACGTTTCTCCTTGTCCATTTGGCGCAAAGCGTTGCGCATCGCTGACTGGCGTGCAGCGGCTTTTGCAAAATCTTGCGAACTTGGATTTTTACCTTCCGACATTCCTTTTTTCATTTTTTGTAGCGCATCATTCACTTCTTTTTGCCCTTCCGATGGTTTATCTTGAGGAACATTGCCTTTTTTTCCTTTTCCTTTTTTCCCTGGTTTGTCGCATTGTTGGTCACCGTCCATCATTTGCCCCATCTGTTGTTGCATTTGTTGAAGTGATTCTGCCAACATCAACGCCAAATCATTGAGTGATTTCATAGTGCGTTGTTGTTGTTCGCCAGCTTGAGCTGTTTGACGTTCTTCGAGCTGCTCTAAACCTTTACGGGTAGTTTGCTTGATGTCCGCCACTTTTTCAGTGATGAAACTTTCCAATTTTGCTTGTCGTTTTGACAATGCCACGAGCGTATCTTCAACTATCTGAAAATTATTTTTAATCTTGTACTGTTGTTGTACCAAATCAACATATTTTGGCGTATTGATTTGTGTGCTTTGCGTTTGTTTCATTAAGTTTTCTTGGTCAAAAGACAATCCAACCAAGTTTTCCAACAATTGACGTAAAGTTTTCATATCTTCTTCGGCTTCTTCTTCGGCAGCTTTTTTCTTCTTCATTTTCATTTTATTTGCCATATTCTTCATTTTATTTGCCGCTTTTTTCTGTGCTTTTGCCGCTTTCTTTTTATCGCCACCAGCATCATCGTCCATTTCTTTTTTGCTGTCTTTCATATCTTCTTCGGTTTCTTTGATGTCCTTATCCAAATCTTCCATCTCTTTTTTGCGCTGTAATTCCTCGTTCTTTTTCTCCAAGTCTTTTTGGTCTTCTTTGAACTTATCCATTTCTTTTTTGAGTTCCTCTTGTTCTTTTTTCAATTCCTCCTTTGGCTTTTTATCTTCTTCGGTTTGCTTGCTTAATTCTTCTTGTTTTTTCGCCATTTCTTCCATTTTCTTGATTTGCTCTTCCATTTTTTGTTCAACTTCAAGTTTTTTGAACAATTCAAGCATACGGTCAAGTTCCATGTTCAACTCCTCGTTGTTCATCTGCATTTCCTCCATTTTTTCCAAGGATTGTTCTTTTTCCATTTGCTGCATGAGCTTTTCGATTTCGTCCATGAGTTTTTTCATTTCCTCATTTTGCAACTCATTGAAAAGTTTTTCCAATTGTTCCTGCTTTTCCTTTATTTCTTCGCTTGGATTTTTAAATTCTTCATCATTCTTTTTATTTTCGTCAAAATTCTTTTTTGCTTCTTCAATTTGTTTTTGAACTTCTTTTTGCTTGTTCAAAAGGTCTTCCAATTTTTTCTTATCTTGCCAATCTGGTTCTTTCTTTTGCAATAATTTTTCACGCAATTCTTTCAATTCTTCTTGTGTTTTTTTGGTTTCTTTCACCGCTTTTTCAAGAGAAGTTTTGATTTCATCGTTGTTTTTTTCTTGTATTTTATCAATCTGCTCCAAAGTCGGAACGGCATAAGTCATCGGATTGGTTTTCGATGCTTTTGAGCCATTGATGGCATCGTTGTCATACACTTCAAAGTAGTACGTCAATTCTTCGCCAGGCTTCATCTGCAATTGACTTAGGTCAAAAGAGTGTTGGTATTGCGCTTGTTTTCCATCAGGTTTTTGGATTGGAATAGTTACCAATTCACCTTGCGAACCGTCCGCTTTTTTCATACGATAATTGAAAGTCAATGCTTTCAAACCATAATCGTCGCTTGCATCACCAGCAAAAAACAACATTTTGACGTTGGCACTGTCAATAAAACGCTCCACGGCAATGTTCGGATAAGCATCAGGAATGACTGTAATCGAGTAAGCAACACTGTCAGCATTCGGTAAAGCTGCATTAGAGATAAAAACCTTGTAAGTTTCATCTGTCGAAGCCATTTTGCGAAGGTTGAAGGTCTGTAAACCAGAACGTTTTACATCCGTCCAATTGTTGCTGCCAGAAAATCTAATTTTTAAGTTGTCTGTATTTTGAGCATTAAAAAACCAATTGATGTTAGTTCCCAAAGGCACAACCAAATCGCCAACATTTGATAAATTTTCATCAGAACGTTGTGTATAGGCAGGATAATCCAGTTCAATATCAAAGCCCAAAATATTGGGTTTTTTCAAAACATTCAAGGTGTATTCGTCAGAAGTAATGCCTCCACCTAAAAGTTTGAAATCTGTTTCTTTTTGGACATTTGCAAATTTGTAAGAAAAAAGATTTTCATTTTCTTTATTCAAGCGGTACTGATAACCATCAATATCTATAAATACTTCATTTGGGACACTGTTTCCTTCGATTTTCACATTCAGTTGATAATCACCGAATTGTACAGCGGTCAAACTATCTTGATTGACAACGAAATTGAAAGGCGCAGGGCGAGCAAAAACAGTATTGTTGTTGATTAAGCGTTTTGTGCCATCTTTCAAAATACTTGGCGCAGCAAACAATATGACCAATAATAATAATAACGGCGGCAAAGCATAACGCAAGTATTTACGGTTTTGCGCCAAATTAATAGCAGCTTTAAAAGGTACAAATTTTATCTCATTTGACTTTTGATTGACACTTGCCATAATCAATTCCGCTTGTGCAGAATTGGTTTGCGCTTGCTTGTTCAATTGCAAAATATTTAATAATTTGTCTTTGACATCTTTAAAATGGCTGCCGATAATTTGTGCCGCTTGCTCATGCGAAATTACTTTTCCCAAACGATAGAAATGCAGCAAAGGAAGTGCCACCCAACGCCAAAGCGCAACGGCACTTGCTGCCCAGAAACCATAAAACATCGCCTTTCGAGTACTTGGTCCAAAATAAAAATAATACTCTAATAAGTTGATGGTCAAAAATAGCAGCACAATTAAACCAATGCTATACAATCCACCACGAATGAGTTGATTGACATAGAATTTACGGATAAATTGGTCTAATTTTTCTATTAAAAGTTGGTAATTGTCTTTTATTGTTATCATAATTAAAATACTTTGAATCAAAAGTAATTGCAAAAATACAGCTAAACTTTATTAAACGCAAATTCATATAAAAAGATTATTAAATTGAGGACAAATTTTGTTGGCACAAAAATAATTATTCTGTTTAAAACGAAATTTGACAAGCGATTACAAAGAAAATTTTGTTCTATTTTTCAATTGTTTTACAAATCGTCTATTTTTTTCAAAAAATTAATAAAAAAATAGCGTTAAAAACCCATAAATATTTGACTATCAAACAAAAAACCTTTACCTTTGCACTCGTTTTGAGGAATGGCATTATAATTGTACTATTATAATCTCTATATACTTGAAAATCAACTAAATATAATATCGTAGTTTTATTGTTTTGTTTTCATTTTTTTTAATTTTTTTACAAAAAATAAAACGATAATAAAGTACAAATTTAAAATTTAAAATATAAATTAAAATTGTCATGGCAAAGGACCTAAGATTCACGCGGAACATTGGTATTGCTGCACACATTGATGCAGGTAAAACGACAACCACTGAGCGTATCCTTTTTTATACAGGTGTATCTCACAAGATTGGTGAAGTTCACGAAGGTGCAGCTACAATGGACTGGATGGAGCAAGAACAAGAGCGTGGTATCACAATTACATCAGCAGCTACAACTTGTTCTTGGAGTGTTGCTGGTCAAAAATATCACTTCAACATCATTGACACTCCAGGTCACGTGGATTTTACCGTAGAGGTAAATCGTTCTCTTCGTGTATTAGATGGTTTGATGTTCTTATTCTCTGCGGTTGATGGTGTAGAGCCACAATCTGAAACAAACTGGCGTTTGGCAGATGGTTATAAAGTTCCTCGTATTGCATTTGTAAATAAGATGGACCGTTCAGGTGCAGATTTTTTGAATGTAGTAAAGGACATGAAAGCTAAATTAGGTTCTAACGCAATTCCTTTACAATTGCCAATCGGTAACGAAGAAACCTTCAAAGGTGTTGTCGATTTAGTAAGCGGTAAAGCAATCGTTTGGGACGAAGCTGGAATGGGTGCTACTTTCCAAGAGATCCCTGTTCCTGCGGACATGGTAGAAGATGTAATGCACTACCGTCAATTGTTGGTAGAAGAAGCAGCTTCTTATGATGATGCGTTGATGGAAAAGTTTTTTACTGATCCAGACACTATTACTATCGAAGAAATGCGTGCAGCAATCCGTCAAGCAGTATTGGACATGAAAATGACTCCAGTAATGTGTGGTTCTGCATTCAAAAATAAAGGTGTTCAAGCTTGTTTAGATGCAGTTTGTTATTTCTTGCCTTGTCCATTGGATATTGATGCTATCAAAGGTACAAATCCTAAAACAGACCAAGAGGTTACTCGTCAGCCAAGTACAAATGAGCCATTTTCAGCGTTGGCATTTAAAATTGCAACTGACCCATTCGTAGGTCGTTTGTGTTTCATACGTGTTTATTCTGGTGCTTTAGATGCTGGTTCTTATGTATTGAATACTCGTTCTGACAACAGAGAGCGTATCTCTCGTTTGTATCAAATGCACGCTAATAAGCAGGTGTCAATTGACCGTGTAGAAGCTGGTGACATCGTAGCTGGTGTTGGTTTTAAGGATATTCGTACAGGTGACACTTTGTGTGATCCTGACCATCCAATTGTATTGGAATCAATGGTATTCCCTGAGCCAGTAATTGGTATTGCAATTGAGCCAAAAACTCAAAAAGATCAAGATAGATTAGGTATGTCTTTGGCTAAATTGGCTGAGGAAGATCCTACTTTCAAAGTGAAATTTGACGAAGAAACAAACCAAACTGTTATCTCTGGTATGGGAGAATTACACTTGGAAATCATCGTTGATCGTCTTCGCCGTGAGTTCAAGGTAGAATGTAATCAAGGTGCGCCTCAGGTATCTTACAAAGAGGCTTTAACAACGACTACTTCTCACCGTGAGAAATTGAAGAAGCAATCAGGTGGTTCTGGTTTATTTGCCGATATGGAATTTGAATTAGGTCCAGCAGATGAGGAGTTCTTGCAAAGCGATGACTTTAAGTCTGGTAAGAAAAAGTTACAGTTTGAGTGGGCTATCGTAGGTGGTTCTATCGACAAGAACTATATCAAGCCAGTAACTGACGGTTTCACAGCGATGATGAAAAACGGTATTTTGGCTGGTTATAACATTGAAAGCATGAAAGTGAAAGTATTTGATGGTGGTATGCACTCTGTGGATAGTAAGCCAATCGCTTTTGAACTTTGTGCAAAAGAAGGTTTCCGTGAAGCAGCTCCAAAATGTAATCCGAAGTTGATGGAACCAATCATGAAATTGGAAGTAATCACTCCTGACGAGTATACAGGTAATGTTATTGGTGACTTGAACCGTCGTCGTGGTATGCCAAAAGGACAAGAAACTCGTATGGGTGGTGCAATCGCTATCCAAGCAGATGTTCCATTATCAGAAATGTTCGGTTACGTAACTCAGTTGCGTACGATTACTTCTGGTCGTGCATCATCTACAATGGAGTTCAGCCACTATGCTGAAGCACCAGCGGGTATCGTGAAGCAAATCATGGAAGAAGCTAAGAAATAATTAAAATATTTCTTTTAAAAATAAAAAAAAACCGTTTCAATGCTATATTGGAACGGTTTTTTTTATAAACTTATTGATACACTTGATAAATAGTTGTAATTTTGCGGCTCGATTTTTGAAAAATGAATTTTGACCCAAATTTGCATCATCGGCGTTCGATTCGCTTGCAAAATTATGATTATAGCCAAGAAGGAGCGTCCTTTATTACTCCTTGCGTACAAAACAAACGGCATCTTTTTGGAGAAATAAAAGATGGTGTGATGATTTGCAACGCTTTTGGCGAAATTGCGTATGAGATATGGCAATTCATGCCTGAACGTTACGAGCATATCGAATTGGGCGAATTTGTGATTATGCCTAATCATACGCACCATATTTTGATTATCAACAGCGATGACAATGTAAAAACATTGGGCGAAATCGTAGGCGCATACAAATCATTGGTGGTTCATCATTGTTTGAAATACATCAAAGAAAACGATTTGGATATTCAATTGGGCAAAGTTTGGCAACGCAATTATTGGGAACATATCATCAGAAATGAACGTTCTTATGATAATATTAGCAATTATATTGTCAATAATCCCAAAAATTGGAACAACGATAAATTGCGGTCATAATCCCGATTTGAAATCACGGCGGCAAAACGTTATTTTGAAAATAATGAATTAAAAATATGTTGAATAAATTAAGAGGTTGGTTGTTTTCTGAAAATGCAAGTTTTGCGTTAGCAATTACAGGCTTTCTTGTGTTAGGCGGAACGATATTTTTATTTTTAGCAAATTTTGGTGGTTTTACAACAACTATTGATAGCGATAAATTAGACCATTTTGGTTCATTTATAGGTGGTTTGGTAGGAGCGATTTGGAGTTTGGCGAGTTTTATTTTATTGTATATTTCATTGAAAACTCAAAAAGCGGAAAAAGTTGAAACAACATTTTTTAATTTGCTAAACCTTTATCAACTTCAAATATCTAAAAATATAGACATAGAAAATACTACAAGAAGCATATTGCAAATCGTTGGACAGGAATTAGTAGACATTCCCAATAATTATGATTGTTTAGCTTTAAATGATGAAAAATTATTAGAATTTAGTCTAAAAGAAGATAAAAAAGAATTATTCAATAATCATTTATTGCAAATCAATGAATATTTTAAAACTGTAAAATATATCATTGATTTCGTACTAAGAAGTAAAGCAACAGATAAGCAAAATTATCTAAATATTTTATACTTTCATTTTAGCATAGAAGAAAAAGAATGTATTGAATTTTTCACAAAAGAAGATAAAGAATTTAAAAATATAATAATTAACGCAAACCAAATAGTAGATTTTTTTCAGGTATAAAAAATCATAGAATATATAATAATATGACATCACACGAAATACGCCGTGCATTCCTTTCATTTTTTGAAAGCAAACAACATAAAATTGTACCTTCTGCGCCGTTGGTACTTAAAAATGACCCTACACTGATGTTCACAAACTCAGGTATGGTACAGTTCAAAGATTATTTTTTGGGCAACGGTACGCCGCCGTCTAAACGCATCGTAGATACGCAAAAATGCCTTCGGGTTAGTGGAAAACACAACGATTTGGAAGATGTTGGCTTTGACGGAACGCACCATACCATGTTTGAAATGTTGGGCAACTGGTCGTTTGGCGATTACTTCAAAGAAGATGCGATTGCGTGGAGTTTCGAGTTTTTGACCGTGACTTTGGGTTTACCGAAAGACCGCTTGTATGCGAGTGTTTTTGGTGGCGATGCTAAGGAAAACTTAGCGAGTGACGAGGAAGCTCGTGGTTTTTGGTTGAAATATTTACCTGCCAATCAAATTTTAGACGGGTCTAAAAAAGATAATTTTTGGGAAATGGGCGCACAAGGTCCTTGTGGTCCTTGTTCTGAAATTCACTTTGATTTCCGCAGCGATGAAGAACGTGCAAAAGTACCTGGCGAAACCCTTGTCAATCAAGACGATCCGCAAGTAGTAGAGATTTGGAACAATGTCTTTATGCAATTTGAGCGTAAAGCAGACGGTTCGTTGGTCATTTTACCTGCACAACACGTTGATACAGGTATGGGTTTTGAACGTTTGTGTATGGTCATGCAAAATAAGTTATACACTTACGATACAGACGTTTTTACGTCATTATTGAGCTTTATTGAAGCAAAATCAGGTAAAAAATACACGGGAAGTTATGAGCGTGATGCCAAAACAGACGTAGCGATGCGTGTTGTCGCAGATCATATTCGTGCCGTAGCGTTCACGATTGCAGACGGTCAATTGCCTTCTTCTGGTGGAGCAGGATATGTCATTCGTAGGATTTTACGTCGTGCGGTGCGTTATTATTATTCATTTTTAGACATAAAGGAACCGTTTTTCAATCAATTAGTACCGATTTTGGCGACTGAATTTGCAGATGTTTTCCCTGAGTTGAAAGCGCAAGAAGCATTTGTTCAAAAAGTGATTTTGGAAGAAGAAAAATCGTTTTTGAGGACATTGGAAAGTGGTTTGAAAAGGTTAGATGTTATTGTTGAAACGCACGTAGGGGCAACCCTTGAGGTTGCCCAACACTCGGATAGCCCAAACAATGAAATCAACGGTGCAACCGCATTTGAGTTATTCGACACCTACGGTTTTCCATTGGATTTGACAGAATTAATATTGAAAGAAAAAGGTTATTCTGTTGATAATGAAGGATTTAACGTAGCATTGTCAGCACAAAAGAAACGTTCACAAGCTGATGCAGAAAAACAAGTTGGCGACTGGATAAGCCCCACCTCAATCCTCCCCGAAGGAGAGGAAGCTCGAGAGGAAAGAGTAGAGTTTGTAGGTTACGACCAATTACAAGTTCGCAATGCGAAGGTGTTGAAATACAGAACAGTAGAAGATAAAAAAGGTACAAATTATCATATTGTATTGAGCAGAACGCCTTTTTACGCAGAAAGTGGCGGACAAGTTGGCGATAGTGGTCATTTGGTTTTTGACGGCGGCGAGCGTATCGAAGTTTTAGATACCAAGAAAGAAAATGACTTGATTATTCACGTTGTGGATAAGTTTCCACAACAAATAGAAGATGAAAATGTGTTTGCACAAGTGAATGAAAAACGCCGTAGTTTGATTTCAAAAAATCACTCCGTTGGACATTTGCTTCATGCAGCGTTGCATCAAGTGTTGGGAACGCACGCTTTGCAAAAAGGTCAAAGCATTGATGAAAATCGTTTGCGTTTTGACTTTGCACATTTCAATGCCGTGACAAAAGAAGAATTATCACAAATAGAAAGCATTGTAAATCAACGTATTAGAGAAAATATTGCGCTCGAAGAAGTTCGAGAAATGCCTATCGCTGACGCTCAAAAAACAGGCGCAATTATGCTTTTTGGCGAAAAATATGGCGAAACGGTGCGTGTGATTACTTACGATAAAGATTTCAGTATTGAACTTTGTGGCGGTACGCACGTAGCTGCAACGGGCGAGATTGGCTTATGCAAAATTATTTCGGAAGGTTCAGTGACAGCAGGAGTTCGACGTGTGGAAGTTTTGACTGATGCGGTGGCGGAAAATTATTTGAATGAGAAAGTTGCGCTTTTGTCAAAAGCAATGGAAGCCTTCAAAAATCCAAAAGATTTGTTGAAAGCGATTACAGATTTGCAAGAAGACAATAAAGAATTGCTAAAAGAAAAAGAATCATTTTTATTAAAAGAGGCTTCTATGTTGCAAAAAACATTGAGAAACGAATTTGAAAGCCACAATGGTTTTAATCTTTTAATTAAAAAAATTGATTTGAGCGACAGCAAAGCTATCAAAACATTGGTAACTAACTTGGAGCGAGAAATCGGCAACGCTTTCATTGCATTGGGTTCAGTCAATGGCGAAAAAGCGCAAATCACGATTCAAATTAGCGATAACCTCGTCAAAGAAAAAGGTTTCCATGCAGGAAATCTCGTCAAACAACTCAACGATGGCAAAGGTGGCGGACAACCTATTTTTGCGGCAGCAGGAGGAATCGAGATTGGAGCGTTGGAAGGAGTTTTGGGGAAAGTGAAGGGGCTGGTGTAGTATTTTTCAATTAAAAAATGGTTAAAATGGGAAAAATATTTATTGTAATATTGGTAAGTTTGATTACGCAATTAGCTTTCGCACAAGAAAAAGCCTTTGAAGATGTAAAGAGTAAACAGGATATTATAGAGTATTTGATAAGTAAAGGCTTTGAGCCTATGCCTGGTAAGATTATTCCTAATCCGAAAGATACGATTAATCATCTATTGAAAGACCTTGGTGAATTTTATAATGGGGCAAGGAATAGAGTTTTTGATTATTCAGGTCTTTCTATGGATAACCCTAATATGCCAAACGATACTACATTTTTTAGACATGGAGTAGAGTTTATTGTTGCACAAGGATTACAATATGGCGAAAAAATAACTGCTTACATTACAAAAGATGAAAATTTTTTTGATGGTAAATTTCAAGAAGTAGAGCAAATATTTGAAAGAAGTGAACCCAGAGAAGTTCTTTGGTGGCACATTTGGGATAATCCAACTCCTAATGAAGATGATTTTTACTGCATTAAAAGAAAGGATAAATAAAAACAAAAGCGTTTTGGAGCATTACAGTTTTCAAAACGCTTTTTTATTATTTTCCCAAATAAAAACTTAAAATTTTTTTACTTATGTTATTTCAATATCCTGTTGAAGAAGCTAAAATTTTGGTTGCTGCCTTTGAAAATGGCAGCTTAGACAAAGACGATTGGTCGCACGAAGCACATTTATTGGCTGGTATGAAAATGTGTTTGTTGTTCAAAGAAAATGCTTATTTGGAAATGAAAAAAAGAGTCATTTCTTATAATGAAGTGGTCGGAACAATCAATTCTGACACGTCGGGCTATCACGATACCATTACGATGTATTGGATTTGGGAAATTTTTAATTTTTGTACAAAAAATAACATCACAGAATTTGACCAATATGCTGTTGATACGCTATTGATGAGCGAAGATATGGCAGAACGCAATACTTTTTTGAACTATTATCAAAAAGAAACCATTATTTCAACGGCTGCAAGGCGCAATGTGCTTGAATCAGATTTGAAAAAGATGGAAAATGTTGCTTTTTTTTACACCTCAAAGGCATAACCGCTTTCCAGAAAACTCTCATAGCGAACTTTGTCAAACGCATACAATTTGGCAGGGCGATGCGCAACACCTTCTTGTAGTTCTGCACAATCTACCAAAATATTCATTGCCAATATTTTTTTACGAAAATTACGCTTGTCAATGCCTTTTTCAGGGTCACTTTGAAGGATTGCTTCGTAGAGATGCTGCAAGGCTGTTAAGGTGAATTTTGGTGGAAGTAGCTCAAAACCAATAGGTTGCACACGAACACGGCGTTTGAGTTTTTGAAAACAAGCCTCTACTATTTCGTTGTGGTCAAATGCCAAATTGTCAAGATTACTCAAGCTGTGCCATTGGGCTTTTTTCGCCCAAAGCGAAGGAGCAAGCTCAAAATCATCAATTTTTATTAAAGAAAAATAAGCAATCGTAATGACACGACCCAAAGGATGTCGGTTGGGTTTTCCAAAAGTTTGGACTTGTTCCAGATATACTTTCTCCAAGCCAGTTAATTGTTTTAAAACACGGTTTGCGGCTTCGTCAAGATTTTCATGAGGAAAAACCAGTTCACCTGGTAATGCCCACATATTGTTGTAAGGTTCTTCACCTCTTTTTACCAAAAGTATTTTTAAATCGCCTTCGTCAAATCCAAATATGACATTATCGACTGAAAAGGCAGACTGAAAGAATTGGCTTACATTGGCACTTTTCATTTTTGATTGTTTTGTCTGTTTATAGTTCTAAAATTACTTAGTGTCAAAGATACAATAATATCTAATTTTTTAAAAATATTTGTAAAAAAGTTTCATTTTAGAATATACACGTCGGAAAGTGGTTTTGGGGTTTTGCATTTATGCAAAATATTGAACACTAAGCGTTTGCAATATCCTTAATATCTAATAACCAATATCCGTTGTGTATATCTTTTAAATGTCACAGACTTTTCAACACTTGATATACTTCTTCTGCAAAACGTTTCCAAGTGAATTGTTGTCGTTGGACTCTACCTTTTTCAATACATTGTTTCACCAAATCAGGATTTTTATACAATTCGGTCATAGCATCGGAAATTTCTTGAACGTTATAAGGCGAAACACAAAGTCCTGCGTCTCCAACGACCTCTGGCATAGACGTTACATTTGACGTAATCACAGGCACATCACAGTACATCGCTTCCAGTAAAGGAACTCCAAAGCCTTCAAAAACAGACAGATATGTCAATGCGAAGGCAGATGCCATTACTTCTGCAAGTGTCTGATTATCAATGTATTTTAAAAAAATAATGTCGTTTTTATACGCAGCATTTTCGTAAGCACTGCGTACTTCTCCCGTTTGCCAAGCGAACCTTCCTGCGATTAGAAGTTTATGAGGTGTTTTATTTTTCTCCTTAAAATTATCAAAAGCCGCAATAAGTCGGTGAATATTTTTTCGTGGATGTACAGCTCCTACATAAAAAAAATAAGGCTGACCTTCACTGTGTTTTTCTCGAACAGTTTCTTTTTGGGCTTCATTTAGTGGTTTGAAAATCGGGCGACAACCATTGCCATTGACTACAATCTTATGTTCCGAAATAGGAAAATGTTGCAGTACATCTTGCCGAACGGCTTCCGAAACGGTGATTATTTTTTTTACTTTTGTAAAAAAACGTTTTGTAAAAAAATAAAAGTACGCAACGTTAATTTTTGTCATTCCTTCTGGAAAATGCTTGTAAGCAATGTCATGAATGACCATTGCCGTCGGGACATTTGTCCTCAGACTGGCATAATTATCTGGAGTGAAAAATACATCACACTTGTATTTTTTCAAGCCATAAGGAATCGCCCATTCAAACCACAAATACCACAAAATCGCATGACGTGCAGGCGGATACAAAACCACGGGAGTAACATTTTTTCCAACGATAAATTCTTGAGCATAAGGACGGTCAAAAAAGAAAATAAATTCATCTTCTGGATGTTGTGCCACCATTTCTTTGACGATTTCAAACGTATAACCGCCAATTCCTTCTAATTTTCCACTCAATAAAAATCGAGCATTGATTCCAATTCGCATTTTTACAGCAATCTTTTCACTTTTGTATTTGCATTTAATTTCCAATCGGCTTCGAGGTTCAAAAGGTTTAACCCTGGCGTTTTTCCAACTTCAATACTGCCTAAATCCTTTTCAAAACCCAATGCTTCCGCACCATTGAGTGTAGCCCAGCGCAAGAGCGTTTGAAAGTCAATATAAGATTGAAATCGAGCAATCGTTTTCATTTCTTCGATAATAGACAATTGCCAATTGGAAGTCAGGCTGTCCGTTCCGATGGTCATCTTAGCATTGCTATTGATAAACCGTTGATAATCAGGTAGTTTGTTTTCAATATAAAGATTCGCATTGGCACAGGTTGCCCAAAAAACATTTTTGCTCCAACGGTTTGCTGCCGCAATGTCTGCTTCGGTAGTCAGCGTGTTATGTACAAAAAGAGAGCGATTTCGAGCATTCATATTTTTTAAAGCATAATGAATTGCTGTCTTTTTGTTGTGCTGAAAACCTTCCATAGAAATACCGAATTTTGAATAAAAATCAGTGAAAGCACTTTTTCCAGTCAAAAAAAGCTCATTTTCAGGAGGTGTTTCTTGGTTGTGAATACTTATCGTTACGCCACTTTTGGCATTTGCTTCTTTCAATTTTGCAAAAAGCGATTTGGAAACACTGTATGGCGCATGAGGAACCATTGTTTTTTTATCTTTATTGCCCGTTTCAAGTTGGTCAAAAACCGCTTTGTATTGGTCAAAAGTTGCTTGTGCATTTTGATCTTGTAAAAAATCAAACATTTCTACAAACGTATAATACCGAATCGAGCTTTTTGCCTTTGTCGCAAAAGTGTCAGTAACATTGGAAATATCGCCAACAGCAACGATGCCACCATCGTACATTTCTTTATCGCCTTTTTCTATGGCTTCTAAAATAACATCTTGCGGCAAATTTCGTTTTTGCACTACCGCCGTAATGAACGGAATCAAGCTCGTTCCAGTGTCCACCAAACCTTTCATGTGCGATAGTTCAAGGTGGCAATGTGTGTTGATAAAGCCAGGTACAATCGCCCCTTTATGAAATTCGATGGTAGCGGAATCATGGTTTTCAACAGCGTCAATCGCTATGATTTTTCCTGTTTTATCTATTGTTAAAACAGTATTTTGTAGCACTTCGCCACTTACTGTAAAAATCCAATCGGCTGATATTTTTTTCATTATAAAAATTTTCTAAACAAGCGTATGGTACAAGGATTTTACTCAAAAAAAGTTTTATAATCCCAAAAAAGAGTTCTGAAAACACCATCTTGCACTAAATAAAAATCACCTTTATTGCTGTATGCGAAGTAACGTTCAGCTTTTACACCTCTCACTGTATTTCCATCAGCATCTTTTCCGTACAAAGGATAAAGACGAATTGCCATTTCTTCTCCTTTTTTGGTTTTGAGTGAAATGACTGTAAAAGGCTCTAAACGAATAAAACTATCTCGTTGGCGATTGTTGTTTTCAATGGCTTCCGCTACAATGCTTTTAAAACCATAGAGAAAATTCTCTGCTTTGCCTTTGCGTTGATTTTGCTTTTGCGGAACACCTGTGTAAAAAGGTAAAACACGCATCGTGCCGCCATCGTTTTCAATCTTGAAAGAAGCTGTTTTTGGGCTTGGATATTCTACCGATGCAGATTGTATATCTTCAATTTCTGCTTCAAAAATTGTCCTATCTCGCCAATCGTCTTCTGCTAAAGGAAAACGAGGCTGCAATTCTCCATAGAAAAATGGAATGTTCATAACGTGTGGTGTTTCAGCATTTTCCATGATGTAAAACGTACCAGAACCTTCATTGTCATTGTTGCCAACGTAATAAGTTTTTAATTTCACATCATTTTTGCCATAAACCTCTACTTTGATTCCATGCGCAGCAAGGTCTTCAATCGCTGCTTTGTGCGTACTTGCAGCCGTGATATATTTCAGTTTTACGCCTTCAATCGCTTGCAAACAATTGCCAATAACATCTTTTTTAGCGTTGTATTTCCCATTGACAATCCACTTGTCGCCCTGTCGTTCAACAGTTACTTTTCTATTTCTTTTATCCGCCAAAAAAACTTTATATACATCTTTCGCTGGAACAGCAAAATCTTGGTCAGCCGCAACCTGTAGCGTTGATTTTGTATTTTTATTTTTTAATAAATAAAAGGCAGCTGCGCCCAAAACGGCAAATAAGGCAATTAGAATTAGGGTATTTTTTTTCATGATTTACTGTATTTCTTTTTTCTTAAATAATTAAAAATAAAGGCAAAAATACCAACCAAAAGCAAAGGCAATACAATATTTACCACTTGCCAAATTGTTTTTTCGCTTTGTAAACGTTGTTCATCTAACAAACGCAATTTTACTTCTTTTGAACGTGCTTCTATTACACCTTGCTCATCTAACATATATTCTACGGCGTTCAATAAAAAATCTTTATTGGCAAAAACATAATTCATAAAACGGTTGTAGCCTAAAGGTCGAAGAACATTGTTTTGTATATCAAAACCATTTGCTGCAATGTCACCATCTGCTACAACCAGCATTTTTGTTACAGAACTTTTATCTTTAAAAGGCTGATTAAGCGAAGTCAATCCAGCTTGCATTTCGGGTGTCACACGATTTTCATACAAAGAAGGGAAAACACCTTCGAGCATGACGGCCATTGGGATTCGTTTTTTATCAAATTTGGTTTTATCAACATCGTAGCGCAAAACCTCAAAATTCAACTCGACTGGAGAAAATTGTTCTCGACTATAATCAGAACTTTCCAATAAAATAGTCTTTTTAATCGCTGTTTTAGTACGAATTGTATCAATTCTACTTGGAAAATTCAAATTAACCCTATCCAAACTTTTTACCACGGGGTGATTTGATTTGGGCGAAACAATCGGGTGATAAAACCAAGGAAAAAGCTCAAATTGTTGTCCGCTGCCTTGCGCACCTGTGCGCAAAGGAATCCGAGAGCACTCCAAATCAAGAATCATATTGGGCTGGATTCTTGTACCATAACGAAATAAAATATCTTCCAAATTGGTAGGATAATCAGAAGGAATGAACTTTCCATAACGATTCAAGCTATCCAAATCAGCGTTCATTCTATCCAATAACCACATTACTTTACCACCATTCATCACGAACTGGTCAATCTTAAATTTGTCTTTTTCTGAAAAAGCACGACGAGGTTTTGCAACAACTAAAATGGCAACATCTGGTTTCACATTTGCAAAACTATCTAAAATAACGTGTTCTGTCTTGTAAAATTGGCGCAAAGATTTCTCCCAGTCTGCGGTTTGAAACTCTTCCAATTCACCATGCCCTTTGGTAAAAGCAATGGTCGGATGTTCATCGTACATTACCTTTTGAATGGCATTGGCGAATTTGTATTCGAGCGTACTCATAGAATTGTTCAGAGTGACTTCTTGCGGTTGTCCAGGCACTTGATTTTCCATCAGATTGACAGGAAAATTTCTGCCACCATAATTGACAATCGCAAAAGGATAGACCACTTTTCGCTCGGTTTCGCCAGCACCTTTTATGGTCAAAGCCATTGGCGTAACGCCATCTTTTGCCAATTCTTTGCGACGTTCATTGACTTCTTTTATGTCGCCTTTGTTTGGGTCTTCAAAAGAGTATTCAACATAGCCTGTTTCGGAACGCATATCATCTAACATTTCTCTTACGCCATTTTGGAGGCGTTTGAAGCCCGCAGGAAATTCGCCTTCGAGCAAAACCTGAATTGTAATTGGACTTTTTACACTTTGCAATAATTTTTTGGTTGGTTTTGTCAAAGTAAAACGATTTTCCTCTGTCAAATCCAAATGTCCATAAAAATAACTGCCTAAAATATTGATAAAAATTAGAATTCCCGTGATTAACACCAATTGAACAATGGATTGGCTACGGGCATTATTGAGATTTAATTTCATTTTTTCTTCTTTTATATTCTTTTTGAACTACCATTTTCTACTTTCCAAACTTACTTTTGTTGCCATTACAAAAAACGCAATAAGCGATAAAAAATAAATGACATCACGGCTATCCACAACGCCACGGCTGATGCTTGTGTAATGGGCTTGAATACCAAATCCTTGAATCACATCGTCAATTTTTCCTACAAAAACTGGAATCCTACTCAACATATCAAACATCCAATAAAACACAAAACACAAAAAAGTAGCCAAAACGAAGGAAACGATTTGGTTTTTTGTAATAGAAGATGAAAAAATACCAATGGCAACAAAACTTGCGCCCAATAGTAATAATCCGATGTAAGAACCCCAAGTTGCGCCACCGTCAATATTCCCAACGGGAGAACCCAAACTGTAAATGGTAAAATAATAAATCAACGTAGGCAACAATGCAAATAAAACAAGGGTAACACAAGCAAAAAATTTTCCTAAAATAATCTGCATATCGCTCAATGGTCTTGTCACCAAAAGTTCGATTGTTCCTGTTTGCATTTCTTCTGCAAAAGAGCGCATCGTGATGGCTGGAATCAAAAATAAAAAAATCGTTGGTGACAAATCAAACAATTGATCCAAAGTTGCATAGCTGTATTCAAAAATACTGGTATCTGGAAAAACCCAAATCATCAAACTTAGGTACACCAAGAAAACAGCGATTACGATGTATCCTATCAAGGAGGAAAAAAATGTATTTATTTCTTTTTTAAATATACTTAGCATACATAATTAACACTAAATGTGTATTTTATAATTTATAAAAAATAATTTTATCTAAAAATTGTAACTACGGGGTAGTTGAAAAATCGAAGATTTTTTATTTTTCACCACGGAGGAACGGAGGTCACGGAGATGAAAAATTAGCCTTGGGCTAATTTTTTGCCAAACGTAGCATTCTCTGATTCTCTCAAAAATAGTTCTTCGTGATTGTGATACTCGATGTTCCAGTTTTTGAAATTTTAGGCATAATTTTTTTTGACACTAAAATTTTATAATTTTTTTATAATTTTTATAAAAATAAAAAATTGA
>JAYWHK010000164.1:0-3360 GCA_043777755.1 Saprospiraceae bacterium | reverse complement strand
CTCAATTTTACTTGTTTACTTTGCATAGGATAATAAGGTTTGGCAAAGGTAAGTATTTATTTCTTATTCGTTAGCTATTTAATGGTCGTGGCAATAGTTACTTACAATATTGATGATTATCGAAATGCGACTTTCTCTTTATTTGACCAAAATGGTAAAATACTTCAGCGTAATACGATAGAAAATAAAGAAGGTTCATTTATTTATGATTTAAGTAATTATCCAAATGGAACATACAATATTATTTTATTGCACGATGGCACAAGTGCCATAAAACGATTTGTAAAAATAGAATAAGACAAAAAAACCGCCTTTCAAGCATCACTCGAAAGGCGGTTTTTCTTATGCCGTTATCCAAATTACACTTTGCCTGCACCAAAAGCATCTATCCAAGCCAGAACGCCGCCTTCTACATTGCGGACATTGCTAAAACCAGCTTGTTGCATCATCATTTGTGCCATACCTGAGCGTTTGCCTGAGCGACAATGAATGACGATTTCTTCGTTGCGAAAATCATCAAAATCTCCAATTTTTGTAGGGAAATCTCCCAAAGGAATCAAGGTTGCTCCTAAATTGAACTCATCAAATTCATACGTTTCACGAACATCTATGAAAATAAATGGGTCGCCTTTTGCTAATTTTTCTTTTAATTCTTGAACGTTAATATCCATTTTTTGTTTAATTTTATTTTAAAACAACAAATTTTTTCATTAAAGATTTGCCATTACCACTTAATCGCAGCAAATATACACCATTTATCAAATTTTCTACATTGATAGAAGAAGTTAATTTATCAGATTGAAGACTTTTTCCTGACAAATCAAAAATTTGATACGAAATATTATCGTTATTGTTTGATAAATTATTGACAATCAATTCGTTACTAACGGGATTTGGGTAAATCTCGAAGCTCAAAGATTGTGTTTCTTCGGCTTTTGTAATCAGACCAGTTTTATCAAAAACAGGGCGAATCAAGGCTGCGCCTTTTAGTTTGCTTGGAGCCCAAATGCCATTTGTATTTTTATACACTTTGTTTCCCGCAATTGGATTATTTTTGTCAAGACCAACCACGATGGCATCAGTCGTTGAAGTTACTTGTTGCCAACCAATGTAAAAATCACCTTTTGGAACATTCAATGGCGTTGCTTTTCCTTGTCCGTCGGTCAGTTCATAATAAGTAAAACCGTTGATGGTTTTATCGTTGTAAATGGGTGACAAAAACAGTTTTTCATACACTGGATTATCTCCCAATGTACCGATGAAAACCCTTAAATTGAATTTTTGATTGCTTGTATTGCCATTAAAATGTGGAAAATTGATGAATACTCCACGCAAAAGGTCGTTTGCGTTGGTATTAAAACGAACTGAAATCTGAGTGCCAACGCCTTTTGCTTCCACAACACTTTCGGGCGTTCCATCGTCATAAGCATAAAAATTGCTGATACGAGTAGTACTTCTCGTTGTATCATTACGGCTGACCGATTTGTAATTTTTGTTTTGCTCTGCGGTTAATTTATACGAATATTCGCTGACAAAAGTCATGTCTGTACTTGCGCCCAATTGTTGTATTTTTTGTTCAAAATCAGTTTTTTGACTACCTGTAAAAAGCTGATTTTCAGCAATATAACCTGGCGTAATATTGAATTTGTTAGTTAGACTATAACCATTTAATATACTGGCATTGCTATTTTTTTCTTTGATAGAAATATTAGAATCTGTGATGTTTTCGGTATTGCCGAATTGACTGTTGAGCGTATAAGACAGTGAGGGATTCAATTCTTTTGTTTCAAAACCTTTGAATTGCTGCCAAGGCATTGCTGTGTAATTGAGCAAAATTTTTGGCGGTTCGTTCACGAAAGCGATGTCTGCAAAAGGCAAAGCTTGTTTTTTCTTAGTACTGTCTAATTTGAATGGTTCTGTATCTGAAATACGGACATAATCTAAATTCCAAACATCATTGATTCCCGTGCGGCTACTGCGTGCTACAAAACGGAATTGAAAACCTTTGTACATATACTCATTTGGAATTTCAAGAGCTTTGAACTTGAATCCTGGCGAAGGCGCATCAATTTTCAACAATTTTCCTTGTATTGTATCGTTTTTTTGCTCTTTCCAACGGTCATTTTTATCTTTAAATTCTACTGCAAAATAATCTTCTTTTGATGGGCCATAACCTAAACCTTTTTCTTCGGCATAAAAACTCAAATACATCTTGGTTCTACCTTCAAAATCCAAATAAGCAGAAGTCAAAATATCCGAAACACCAGCTCCAAAACCATAAGGTTTGCCTGTGTAATTCAAACCATCAAAAGTTGCCATTCCGATACTCACGGGCAAAGACGACATTGTATTGTTCACATAAACTCTATCGTCTAACCAAGTATTTTTATCTGGAAAACCTTGATTGTACGAAAAATCGTCCATAAAAACAATACTTTTTGCTTGATTAAGCGTATCTTGAAGGACTTTGAAAGGAAAAATATGGGTATCACAAACTTCATTTTCGTCACAAACTTTGACACAAACGGTATCTCGACCGCCCAAACGAGATGCGCCATAATAAAGGCAAGAATCAATAAATGACTTATTTTTACGAACTTCACGGGCGATAGAAACGCCATCGCAATCCAAAATGCTTGTAGAAAGCACTTTCCCAGTCATATTTTTAAAAGAAAAACAAACAACGCTGTCTTTTTCTGCTTTTAAAAGTGTTTGTTGGGTAAAAATCTTAGCATCAGCCCGTTTTACAACAATATAATAGCAAAGCGTGTCTATATATTTTTGTCCCAAACGGAAAAAAAGTTGCAGTGTATCTTTTCCCAACGTAACATTTGGGTTGGCTACCAAATCCACTTTGCTGTAGGTGCTTTTTGCTGTGCTGTACTTCATTGTAGGAGTTCCGACAATCATCGTATCTGCTCCAATGCCAAAAGTATCTACTTTGATTAAAAATTTTTCTCCTGATACAATATAAATAGTATCTTGAAAATTGCCATTACCGCCGCCACGAAGTTCGGCTTCGTCGTTGAGTTCGGTAGCTTTCAAGCGGGCTTCTTTTGCGGCTTCTTCTTTGTATGTTTTTTCAATCAAAAAAGGATTACAATTCAATGGTTTTTCAAAAACACCAATTTCTTGTGCGTTTGCAAATTGTAATGTTATAAAAGCGATTAAAATCGTTAGAATGTACTTCATGTATAGAATTAATTTAGTAACCAAACTTTAACGCAAAAAAATATAAAATGTTATATTTTAACAAAAAATCTATACACTCGATGTTCCAGTTTTCTAAAAACAGAACATTTTTAAAAAATTTAAAAAATAATATTTTAATTTATAATAAAATATCAATTTTTTATTTTT
>JAYWHK010000163.1:0-3371 GCA_043777755.1 Saprospiraceae bacterium | reverse complement strand
CACGGAGGCAAAAAAATTAGCCTTCGGCTAATTTTTTTGCCAAACTCTGTGTTCTCCGTTTCTCCGTGGTAAAAAATTGCAAAAGTGGTAAATAGTTACCATTTTTTACAATATTGAACCAAAAATCCCGAATTTTGATTCAAATTCAGGATTTTTATTTTTTACATTTAAGAAAAAACATAAAATAAGCAATATTTTTAAATTTGTAATTATTTGATTGTCAAATTTTTACATTTTATATTTAGCCTTTTATATTTCTTAAACAGTCATAATTTCTTTTTCTTTTGCCTCCAACATTTTTTCAATACGTTCTCCGTACTTGTTGGTTAGGTCTTGAATCAGTGCCTCGTTGCTTTTTCCAGCATCTTCGGCAAAGCCATTTTTTACAGCTTTTTTGATTTCCTCCATAGCATCACGGCGTGCGCCACGAACACCAACTTTGGTGTCTTCGCCAATCGCTTTTGCTTTTTTCACCATTTCACGACGACGTTCTTCCGTCATAGGTGGCATAGAAATACGCACCATTTGACCGTCATTTTGAGGTGTTACGCCTAAGTTGGCTTCAAAAATAGCTTGTTCGATGTGTTTCAACGAACTTTTTTCCCAAGGCTGAATCAGCAGCGTGCGAGAATCCGCCGCACTGATGTTGGCTACTTGTGACATTGGTGTTGGCGCACCGTAGTAATCTACCAAAAGGTCGTTTAGCAAAGAAGGCGATGCCTTACCAGTTCTTACCTTTGATAATTCTTTCGCCAGGTGTTCCATGGCGTGTTCCATAGCATCTTTACATATATCTATGGCTAAATTAACTTCTTCCATTTTTTTTATTTAAAAATTCTAAAAATTATAGACAACTTCTTGTCCTTTAATCTCTATTTCGTGTTGAGCTTCCATTTTTCTGATGATTTTATCCAAATTTCCAGAAAGGCTCAATTCTTGATTGTGCAATAAAATATAATTTTTTAAGGTAGAAATTTCTGCGGGACGATTGCCAGAACGCAATAAACGATTGATGGTTTCTTGAGCAGTTTGGTCAATTATATTCTCATCAATATCACGCTCAATGGCTGATGGTTTTGGCTGAAAATCAGTGTTGATAGAGCTTTCAACAACACGTTCCGCAGGCGATGAAGACATGGTAAAATCATCTGATTTGCCTTCTTTTCGCTTCACACGAACACAGCTACGTCCTTCTTCATTGATAAAATTAATCAATGGATCGAAGTCTAAATCGTTGGACAAGACCGCAAATTCTATATCAAAATGTACTTTTTCGTGGAGTTTTCCCATCAAAAAAGTGATATGATAATTTGGTCCTGTTTGATTGAGGTTTTCTACCACAACCCATTTTACCGATCTTCCCATTCGTTGCATTTGACGAACAAGTTCCAAGGGAAGGCTATTTTCCTTTGAATCAATAAAAATAAATACTTTGTCACATACTTTTTCTAATTTTTTGAATTTGATTTTTTTCAAACTTTCAAAATCAACAAAAATATAACGACGGCTTTGGTGATGGTTCATAACGTGAATAAACTGACTACTTTAGTAATGTTTGTTTTTGCGTGTTCGTTCTGGTTTCTCAATTAAAGGGCTAAATTATAGCTTTTTTTTCAATTAACAAAATCATAACAACATTTGATGTAATATAAAATTTTTAAGATTGATTTTTCTTCCTTTTATACGACATATTTAGCCTAAATCACTACAAAAACCAAACCATAAAATGTTTTTTATAAAATAAAAACATTATATATGTAACAAACTTTTTGAGGTTGTTTCGTAAGCTGCTTCTGCCATTTCTATGAGCAAGGAAGGGTCTTTTTCAAGTGCATTACCAACAACAACAATGTCTGCGCCAGCCGAAAAGTTGCTTTGTACTTTTTCTGGTGTACGAATACCACCGCCTACAATTAAAGGAATTTCAATCGCTTGACTTACAGCTCTAATCATGCTGTCCGAAATCGGGTGCTGTGCGCCGCTGCCTGCGTCCATGTAGATAAGTTTCATGCCAAGCATTTCGCCAGCCATCGCTGTACATACGGCAATCTCGTTTTTATCCGAAGGAATTGGTAACGTTCCACTCATGTAAGTTGCGGTGGTCATCCGACCTCCATCAATGAGCATATAACCCGTAGAAAGAATCTCTAACTTAGACTTTTTGAGCATAGGAGCTGCCACAACGTGCTTTCCTATCAGAAATTCAGGGTTTCTGCCCGAAATCAAAGAGAGGTACAAGATAGCGTCTGCATTGGGAGAGATTTGCGAAATATCACCAGGAAAGAGTACCACGGGTGCATTCGATACCGTTCTGATAGCTTCGATACTTTGTTCCAGCATCGTGGAAACAACCAAACTTCCACCAACAAAAAAGTAATCTATTTGAGCCATTTGAGCCAAATGCAAGATTCTGTCAATGTTGTTCATCTTGATTTTATCAGGATCAATCAACACGACAAATTTCTTCTTGCCTTCTCTTTTGGCAGTTAGTATAGTATTGTAAACAGTTGAATTTGGCATTTTTTGTTGAAAAAGAAAATTTCGGTACAAAACAAAACACAAAGATAGCACATTTTATTCGCCATGCAAGCAAAATAGAATGTGCTACCTTTTTTAATGTACTAAAAGAATAGAATTGTAATATACTTAATACACTGTTTGAAAAGTTTATTATTGTTTATAATTGTTGTATTGCTTTGGTTTTCAATTAGTTAGAACCATTTCAAACAATAGCAAACATTAAATAACTAAAAAAAACGGTGTACTTAGTCTGGAATATGATAATCGTCAATGACCAAATCCAAAATACGATCTTCGCCTACGATATAACCTTGTTTGAGGTGATAACCACCGCTTTTTCCTAAAATATTCCAATAAAGTGCTGTAAATGAACCTTTTGTATCATCAATAACATCATACATTGGTTTGTTCACTTTGCGTTCAATCATTTTTATCAACACTTTGCCTTGCCCTTTCGTAAGATTAACCAAAGGGTCTTCAAATTTTGACTTAAGTTCGTGTTGTTTTTCTTTCAAAAAACGGCGACGCTCAAAAAAGCCCATTGTGTTGATGGAGTCTTTGACTTCGTTGTAGGCTTTTACCGCTTGCACGGCATAAGGATATACTTTTTCCGCATAACGTTTGTAGCGTATGTATGTATAATATTCGTCGTTGTTTTTAAAATGTGGCGTTTCTTTGACAACAAGGTCAGGAATAACACCGTTCAGCATCGTATCAACGCCCGATACAACGTGTTGGTATTTTATTTTGTCTTGTGCAAAAATAAAAATGCTTTGAAATAAAAAAACGACGATTGAAAATTTTTTCATGTTAAAAAAATTAGGACGATGGAAAATTATATCTCCTAAAAA
>JAYWHK010000162.1:0-25651 GCA_043777755.1 Saprospiraceae bacterium | reverse complement strand
TATAAAAATAAAAAATTGATATTTTATTATAAATTAAAATATTATTTTTTAAATTTTTTAAAAATGTTCTGTTTTTAGAAAACTGGAACATCGAGTTTGTAGAACAAACCCGTCTGGGAATCCCGATTATGTTCCACGAAGAATCGTTACACGGCAATCAAGCAACCGAAGCAACGGCTTTTCCTTCGCATTTGGGATTGGGAGCGACTTGGAACGAAGCCTTGTTGTCAGAGATTTATACTGCAATTGCGCAAGAAGTGCGTTTGCGAGGTGGTCATCAAGTGCTTGCGCCTGTGGTGGATTTGGCTCGTGACCCACGTTGGGGTCGCACCGAAGAATGTTTGGGCGAAGACCCTTACCATGTTAGTCGTATGTGTGTGGCGGAAATCAAAGCCTATCAAGGTGGCGAACGAGTAGATAAAATTCCTTCGGGTCATGTAGTTTCTACCTTGAAACATTTTGGTATTCATGGCGCATCGGAAGGTGGCTTGAATGTTGCACCTAATTTTACGGACGAAAGAACGGCTCGTGAAGTCTATTTTCAGTCTTTCGAGGCAGGTGTAAAAGAGGCTGGAGCATTGGGTTTGATGCCTTGTTACAATGAGTGGAGTGGTACGCCTGCGCACGTCAATAAATGGCTTTTGACTGACCTTTTGCGCCAAGAATGGGGTTTTAAAGGTGTCGTTGTTTCTGATTACAATGCGATTTCGGATTTGGTAAATTTGCATAAAGTTGCTACTGATGCTACTGATGCAGGTTTGCAATCTTTCAATGCAGGTGTGGATATTGAAACACCTAATGCATTCGCTTTCAATAAGTTAGTAGATTTGGTTAAGAGTGGGAAGGTTTCAAAAGTGACTTTGGACGCTGCGGTTTCGAGGATATTGACGACCAAGTTTCAATTAGGCTTGTTTGATAATCCTTATATTGACCCTGCCGAAGCGCAACGAGTGATTGGTTGCGATGCAAACCGTAAATTGGCGTATCGTGCTGCTGCCGAAGCAATGGTTTTATTGAAAAATGAAAATAATTTATTACCTTTGCAGAAAGGAAAATACAAAAAAATTGCTATCGTTGGACCAAATGCAGACCGTTGTATTTTGGGCGGTTATGCAAGTAAGCCGAAGCAATTAATCACGCCTTTACAAGCATTGAAATCGAAATTGGGCAATGATGTAGAAATTATTTATGCCGAAGGTGTTAGATTGACTGACGCAGGAGATTGGTTTTGCGATACGAAAGACATCAAAATTAGTTCTCATGCTGACAACGAAATTCGCATCAAAGAAGCAATTGATAAATGCCAAAATGTTGATGTGATTTTGTATTTTGGTGGCTCAAACGAAGCCGTTTCAAGAGAAGCATGGGCAGACAATCACTTAGGAGATTTGACCCAATTAGACCTTTTTGGCGACCAAAACGAGTTGGTTTTAGCTTTGAAAAAACTCAATAAACCAATGGCAGGTTTTGTTTTTGCAGGTCCACCTTTGGCGTGTAATACCTTGAATGACAATGTACAAGCCTTGGTGGAATGTTGGTTTTTAGGTCAAGAAACGGGCGATGCAGTCGCTGATATGATACTTGGAAATATAGCTCCTTCGGGGAAATTGCCTATTACGATACCTCGCTCGGTTGGTCATATTCCCGCTTATTACAGCCATAAACCGTCGGCACGCCGTGGCTATGCCTTTGATGATGTTTCGGCATTGTATCCTTTTGGACATGGTTTGACTTATACGAAATTTGAGTATTCCGCACCAAAAACTGACAAATCAACCGTGAAAAATGGGAAAAATTTTACCGTTTCTATTGATGTCAAAAACGTAGGCAATCGTGACGCTTCGGAGGTTGTACAGTTATATATTCGTGACGAAATTTCGAGCATCACACGTCCTGTCAAGGAGTTAAAAGATTTCAAAAAAATTAACCTCAAAACAGGCGAAACACAAACCGTAACATTTACGATTACACCTGATAAATTGAGTTTTTTTAATAAAAACATGAAAAAAATCGTAGAAAGCGGCGATTTTACGATTATGCTTGGCACGAGTTCGGCAGTGAATCAAAGTGTAAAAGTGACAGTGGAGTAATTTTTTTCCCCATCATTGGAAAAATAGTTATATAGGGCTTTCTTATAAAAGCAGCAGAGCTGCAAGATATTTGTAGAAATGGTACATTTCCCTCGTTTTGAAGGCGCAGCGCAGCGCAATATTAAAATTAATATCACGGTATGCTGCACCTAAAATATTTTTATAAGAAAACTATTTTAATATTTTGGTGTGCTGTTCTCTCAAATTGTATTTTTGCTAAAAATCAAAAATAAAATGAAATATTTAATTGGTTACGACATTGGTAGTTCGTCTGTAAAAGTCGCTTTATTGGAAGCGGAAACGGGCAAAACATTGGCTTCGGCAACATCGCCTTCGCAAGAAATGACGATGCTTGCGCTACAATCGGGTTGGGCGGAGCAGTCGCCCGAAATGTGGTGGCAAGAAGCTGTTAATGCAACCGCTATGTTGCGAGCAAAATTTTCTTTTGATAAAAATGACGTTGGTGCAATTGGTATTTCTTACCAAATGCACGGTTTGGTCATGGTGGATAAAAACCAAAATGCGCTGCGACCGTCCATTATTTGGTGCGATAGCCGTGCTGTAGCGATTGGCGAAAAAGCATTTTCGAGCCTTGGAGAAGATTTTTGTTTTGAAAATTACTTAAACTCTCCTGCCAATTTTACGGCTTCAAAACTCCGTTGGGTCATCGAAAATGAACGGGAGATTTGGGAAAAAACGGATAAAATCATGTTGCCTGGCGATTATATCGCTATGCGAATGACAGGCGAAATTCGGACAACAATCAGCGGATTGTCCGAAGGAATTTTTTGGAATTTTAAAAAAAATGGCATTGCTCAAACTTTACTCAAGCACTACGAAATACCCGATGATGTAATTCCAGAACGTGTAGAAACTTTTGGTAATCAAGGATTTATGACTGAAAAAGCAGCCGAAATGTTAGGTTTGCAAGCAGGAACGCCAATTACTTACAGAGCTGGTGATCAACCAAACAATGCTTTTTCTTTGAATGTCTTGAACCCAGGAGAAATCGCTGCAACAGCAGGAACTTCTGGTGTGATTTACGGCATCGCTGACCAAAATGCTTATGACATAAAAAATCGTGTCAATACTTTTGTTCACGTCAATGACAGTGCCGAAGCTACTCGAAATGGCGTGCTTTTGTGCATCAATGGAACAGGAATTTTAAATTCGTGGCTTCGTCGCATGACGGGCGGCATGAGTTACGAAGCGATGAACGCTGATGCGCAAAAAGTCGCTGCCACAAGTAACGGACTTCTCTTTTTACCTTTTGGAAATGGCGCAGAGCGGGTCTTGGAAAATCGTCAAGTTGGCGCACAATTACTCAATGTCAATTTTAATCAGCATGGCGCAGGGCATCTTTTCAGAGCAGCGCAAGAAGGCATCGCCTATGCCTTGAATTACGGTTTTGATGTAATGAAAAGCATGGGATTGCAAGCAAAAACGGTTCGTGCAGGACAAGCGAATATGTTTTTAAGTCCAGTTTTTGGCGAAGCCTTTGCCAATATTACCAATACTTGCGTCGAATTGTACAATACAGACGGCGCAACAGGCGCAGCTCGTGGTGCAGGTGTAGGCGTTGGTTTTTACCAAAATTTTGCGGAAGCATTTACAGGATTAGAAAAAGTACATTCGATTGAGCCTGATGCTGTTTTGCAAGAAATTTATGCTGAAGGTTATCAGAATTGGTTGGTGGCATTAGAAAAAGCAATACAATGAAGTATTTTTTTAATAAAAACTAACTTTGTGTTTTAAAAACCCAAGTTATCTAACAAGCGGCAAGTTAACTATATAATAAAAATCTTAGTCAAGTTGCATCGCAACGAACGACACGTAGCCATGGGTTTTAACCCATGGGAAAAAAATCAACACATGGCACAATTTTTCAAAAATATTAAAAAAATCAAATTTGAAGATTACAAAAGCGACAATTATTTATTATTTTTGGTAAAATTCAAAAAGTACCCAAATCAATAAAAATTAGTAAAAAACGGTTATTTTTGACTTAAAAGCCGTTAAAAACTATTATCTCATTATCCTTTTCTTCAAAAGTTTAAATATTTTTATGCCAAACAAATTAAGTTTTTTAAATAAATATACCTCAAAAAAGTATATTGGATTTTTCATTTTTACTATTATTCAATCAATAGTGCTTAGTCAGGCGATTATAGATTCAAGTAGGATAGATAAATATATGACAAGTGTTGTTACTCCGGAATATGGTTTATCTCGTAAAGATGATAATTCGAGATTCAATATTAATGATAAAAATCATAGTTTAGAAATTGAAGAAGCTAATAGAAATAGACGTTTTACATATTTTTTCGATTCAATTTGTAAGAATCATACAAGACCTCTAAATTGTAGGAAAGTTGATAGCTTAATTTCAAAATTTCCAAATCAAGAATCTTTGAATTGGGGTAAATCTATTAAAATATATGATTTTCAATCAAAAAAACATAAAATTGAACAATTAAAGCTCTTACAAAATTGTTTTGGAAATATAGACAGTATAGTTTCTTGTAAAAAATTGTTTATAAACAGTGATTCTGAACCAGATATTGCGATTTTAAAAAAAGTAGTTGATTGGGACTTTAAAATTGATTCAGCAACAAGTAAAATTAGTTATTTTAAAGGTAATAAATTGAAATATCAATTAGATTTACTAATAAATCATGGAAATACGTACACAAAAATACATTCTTCTGATACTTTTGACATAGAAGATTTAGAGTATATCTATTTTGCTAATTTTAAAATTAAGAATCGAGCTGCTTATTTTATTAAGAAAAATAGTAAAAATGAATTTGCAAATTTTTTAAAAATGGTTACTTTTATAATAGAATAATCTTTTAAAAAGTTGCATCGCAACGACCGACACGTAGCCATGGGTTTTAACCCATGGAAAAAAACGGACAAGACACAACATTGGGTTTTACCCATGAAAAAAATAAATACATGGCACAATTTTTCAAAGGAATTAAAAAAATCAAATTTGAAGGTCGCAAAAGCGACAATCCATTGGCGTTTAAATGGTACGATGCGAAACGTGTCGTGGCAGGAAAAACAATGGAAGAACATTTGCGTTTTGCGGTGTGTTATTGGCATACGTTCTGCGGAACAAGCGGTGACCCTTTTGGCGCAGGGACAAAGGATTTTCCTTGGAACAAAGGCAAAAACGCTGATGCTCGAATGAACGCTAAACTCGACGCTGCATTTGAGTTTTTTACCAAAATCAATGCACCTTTTTACTGTTTTCACGATATTGATATGGTCGAAGACAGTGAAAATATCGGGGAATATGAGCGTCGTATGCAAACTTTGACTGCGTTGGCAAAAGAAAAACAAGCCGAAACAGGCGTAAAATTACTTTGGGGAACTGCCAATTTGTTTTCGCACCCGAGGTATATGAATGGAGCGAGTACCAATCCTGATTTTGCGGTAGTGGCTCGTGCAGGTGTGCAAGTCAAAAATGCGATTGATGCGACGATTGCGCTTGGTGGAGAAGGCTATGTTTTTTGGGGCGGACGTGAAGGTTATATGTCACTTTTGAATACCAATATGCAGCGAGAATTGGACAATATGGCTCGTTTTCTTACGATGTCAAGGGATTATGCTCGAGCAAATGGCTTCAAAGGCAAGTTTTACATTGAGCCGAAACCTTGCGAACCGTCAAAACATCAATACGATTATGACGCTGCAACGGTCATTGGTTTCTTGAAAAATTACGGTTTGGAAAATGATTTTCAACTAAATTTGGAGGTCAATCACGCAACTTTGGCTGGTCATACGTTCCAACATGAGTTGCAAATCGCCGTTGATAATAATATGTTGGGCAGCATGGATGCGAACCGTGGCGACTATCAAAATGGCTGGGATACCGACCAATTTCCAATGAATATCAGCGAATTAGCGGAATCTATGTTGGTTATTTTGGAAGGCGGCGGATTCAAAACAGGTGGTATCAATTTTGATGCAAAAACCCGTCGAAATTCTACCGATTTGGAAGATATTTTCTTGGCGCATATTGGCGGAATGGATGCTTTTGCAAGAGCTTTGGTTGTTGCTGATGCTGTTTTGACCAATTCTCCTTACAAAAAAATCCGTGCTGACCGTTACGCTTCGTTTGATAGTGGCAATGGAAAATCTTATGCAGACGGAAAATTGACATTAGAAGATTTGCATAAAATCGCCAACACCCAAGGCGAACCGACACAACGCAGTGGCAAACAAGAATGGTTGGAAAATATTATTAATGATTATATTTAGACGTAGCTCCAAGCTCCAGCTTGGAGTACTATTTTTCAATGGAAAAGCCTTCGTTACGTGTAAAATTAAAACGAAGTTTTAATCAAATTAGTGAAATTAGATTTAATTTTCAACATCACGATTAGTGTAATTAGTAAAATTGGTGTAAATTCGTGTTTAAACAAAATACACTAAGTTGTTACTATTTTTCAATAAAATACTATTTTCAAAAATATTGGACTGCAAAATTTTAACACACAAGGCGAACCGACACAACGCAGCGGCAAACAAGACGTTTCCAAAATATTAAATAAATAAATAAATTTAATATTTTATTTTTTATATGAACTATTATTCCTATATTTATGCGGATTTTAAATTAGATAAAAAAATAATCAACGGAATTTGAAAATGAAAAAGTTCATTACTGTATGTTTTTGTGTGTTTTTGGGAATAGGAGCATTAAATGCAATTCCGCCTCAAATGCCTAAAAATTTTGAAGTATTTGCTTACGAAAAACATATAGAAATGGCTTGGTCATTGAATATGGAAAGCGACTTGTCTGGCTATAAAATATACAGAAGCGAAACGGCAAAAAATGATTTCCAATTGTGGAAAACAAGCTATGGAAATTTTATTGGTGTTGCCTTAGATTGGCTCGCTGATGCTGAAAAAAATAAACCTTTTGACTATAAAATCACCGCTTATAACGATAAAAATGAAGAAAGTCAAGCAACAATAATCAAAACCGCATCGCTCAAAACCATGAACGATAACGATTGGCTCGATATGACACAACGGGCTACTTTTCGTTATTTTTGGGACTATGCACATACAATAAGTGGCATGATTCGGGAACGAAATTCCAACGATGATGTGGTGACGATTGGAGGTACTGGTTTTGGAATTATGGCGATTTTGGTCGGCATCAAACGTGGTTATATTAGCCGTGAAGATGGATTGAATAGGGTAGTGCAGATAGCTTCTTTTTTGCAAATTGCAGACAAATATCATGGTACTTTTCCGCATTGGATGAATGGAAAAACAGGAAAAACTATCCCTTTTTCGCAGTATGATGATGGAGCTGATTTGGTTGAAACTTCTTTTTTGATGCAAGGATTACTTACTGCAAGGCAGTTTTTTGACAAAAACGAAACGCTCGAAACGGAGTTGCGAGGTATCATCACTCAGCTTTGGGAAGATGTGGATTACAACTGGTTTCGACAAGGAAACGCCAATGTTTTGTATTGGCATTGGTCACCAAAACACCAATGGAAAATGAATTTTCAGCTCAAAGGTTTTAACGAAACGCACATTGTTTATATTTTAGCAAAAGCATCGCCTAAACATTCGATAGATACTTATTTATACAAAAACGGTTGGGCAAGTTCCAATTACCTCAATGGACAGCTTTATTACAACTACAAATTAGACGTTGGTGGCTCTCGTGGAGGTCCTCTTTTCTTCTCACATTACTCTTACTTGGGCTTTGACCCACGCAATTGGAAAGACGATTATTGTAATTACTTTACTCGTAATAAAGCACATACATATATAAATAGAGCGTATTGTATTGAAAATCCTAAAAAATATCAAAATTATAGCGCAGAATGTTGGGGTTTAACGGCAAGTGATACTTACAATGGCTACACTGCACACGAACCTAACAACGACAACGGAACGATTTCTCCAACAGCGGCACTTTCCTCTATGCCTTATTCTCCCAAAGAAAGTCTTGATGCTTTAAAGTTTTTTTACCGAAATTATGGAAAAAAAGTATATGGCGAATTTGGTTTTTACGATGCTTTTAATGTTACAAAAAATTGGTTTGCAACGAGTTATCTTGCCATTGACCAAGGATCTATTATTGCGATGATTGAGAATTACCGTACTGGTTTTTTATGGGAAAATTTTATGAAAAACCCAGAAATCGAACCTGCTTTATTGGCTTTAAATTTTAAAAAAGACAATTCTGTTTCGTTGCAAGATGTTGATAATCAGGTTGATGTGAAAATTTTTCCAAATCCATTTTCCAACTTTTTTTTACTCGAACTTCCTTTTGTAGAAAATCATTTGACCCAAGTCGAAATTTTTGATTTTAATGGAAATATACTAAAAAAAATAAATACATTTGAAAAAAATTTGAAAGTAGAAACCGATGGGCTTGAAGGTGGTATTTATTTTTTAAAAATAGAAAATCAAGAAAAAACTTTCTTTAAAAAAATTGTAAAATTTTAATTCATTCATTACTAAAATAACTTTTTAAAATGAAAAAAATCCTACTTCTCTGTGTTGCCCTCATGGGTATCTGGACACTAAACGCACAAACCGTCTATGAAGACTTTGAAAACGGCACTTCAAAACTTAATTTCAAAGCCTTCGACGGCGTTTGGAACGGCATTATTGCGAATCCAGGTAAAGATGCTGTTAATGGTTCTGAAAAAGTTGCTTCATACAAAAAAAGCGACCAACACGAATACAGTTTGTTATTGGGAGAAAGCGCAACTCCTTTTGATTTGAGTAAAAACAACCTTTTAAAAATCAAGATTTGGTCTTCTGCCAAAACTTCTGTGTTGTTGAAACTCGAAGGAACAGGTGGCGCAGTGGAGAAAAAAGCTGAATTTACTGAAACTGGCAAATGGGTCGAATATGCCTTTGACCTCAGTGCAGCAGCGAACAATAAAGGCTTGACAAAAATGATTTTGTTCTTTGATGCAGGAGCAAAAACGGGCGACACTTACTTGTTTGACGACATCGTGGCTGTTCCGAGTTCTGCGGTTTTAGAAGATTTTGAAACGGTTGCAAAATTGCCTTGGAAAGCTTACGAAGGCAAATGGAATGGTGTAGTTCCCAACCCTAAAAGCAATAGTGTTAACGGCTCTCCAAATGTCGGTTCTTACACCAAAAGCAATGCACATGACTACAGTTTTTTCGTAGCTGAATTGACAAAACCTTTGGATTTGAGCGTGCTGAGTAAAATCCGTATCAGCGTAAATGCAGGTGCTGCAACGCAATTTTTGATTAAGTTAGAAGGTGCTGATGGTTTTGCAGAGTTTTCTCAAAACATCGCATTGACAAACACTTGGCAAGAATATACTTTTGATTTTTCAAAAATTAAAAATTTAAAAAAATTAGACAAGTTTATTTTGTTTTTTGACCAAGGAAATAAAGACGGTGGCGACACCTATCTTTTCGACAATATTATACAAGAAGTCGGTGGGCCTTGCGAAGGAGTGGTCAAAATTCCTACACTTTGGGACGATTTCGAGTGTCAAAGAAATTCAACGTATGGCGGCTCTTGGGATAGTCTTAGCGTAGTAGCAAATCCTGATAAAAACGCCTTAAATAATTCGACAAAAGTAGGAAAATACATTGATCCCGTTGACGAAGAATGGGCGCATTTATTATGGGATTTCCAAAATCCGATTGATTTGAGTAAGAAAAACAATATCCGCATGAAAATCTGGTCGCCAAAAGTGGGCAAACATTTATTCAAGTTGGAAGGTGGCGTTTCTGGACCAAAAGAAGTTTGGGTGGACGTAACGGAAGCGAAAAAATGGGTAACTTATACGGCTGATTTTAGCGGCGAAGCTGCGGGAAATCACAAGAAATTTGTGTTGTTTTTAAATGCAGCTGTGAAAGCAACGGCTGGCGATGTCTATTATATTGACGATGTAGAATTGATAGAAAGACCAACTCCTGCTGCTTTGGAAAATTTTGATCCACAAACCATGACTTGGTCGGGCTTAAACAACAGTGCTGCGATTCACGGTACTTTTGTAAAATTGGCTAATCCTGGCAAAGGCGGAACAAATACTTCTGAGAATGTAGGCTCTTATAAAAAAGGTTCGTCTGCATTTAGTACTTTGACCGCAGCATTGCCTGTTGGTTTCAAAGTAGATAAATTTCCACAATTGAACCTTGATGTTTGGGCTCCGGTTGGTGCTAAAAAAGTGAAAATGCAATTGACAAGCATTACTCAGGGCAATGTTGAAGTCGAGCGAGATATTACAAAAACAGGTGAATGGGTTACATTGAGTTTTGATTACTCAAAATCTGATAAAATTACAGATTTTACAAACGTAAATTTATTGTTTGATGCTGGTGTAGCTGATGCTGGTAAAACGTTTTATTTTGATAATTTACAGCCAGGTGCTGTGACGGTAGATCCATGCGAAGGTACGGTGAAAATCGTTCAAATCGTTGATGATTTTGAGTGTCAGCGCAGCAAGATTTTCTATGGCAATGATGATATTAAGTCAATCAACAATCCAAAGTTAGATGCAGACAATGGTTCAGCAAAAGTGGGTCAATATACTGATTTAGCTGGTCAAGAATGGAATGGCTTAGGTTACGAAAGCGCAATAGCTTTTGATTTGAGTGTTTCTAATCAATTGAGTTTGATGCTTTGGATGCCAGAAGCAACAGAAGTTTTATTCAAATTGGAAGGTGGAAAATCGCCTATCATTGAAGTGAAAAAAACATTTACAGTAGCGAACAAATGGCAAAAAATCTTAATTGATTTTAGTGCATTCCCTAAATCTGACCACAATAAATTGGTTCTTTTCTTTGAGCCAGGCAAGGCAATTCCTGCCACTAAAACTTATTATGTGGATCAGATTCGTTGGCGTAGAGGAGTTTATAATGGTTGCGTGAGCGACTATGAAACAGCTGCAAGTAGCATTGATAATTTCAAATATTTTGCGAATGGTACTTTGGAGAAAAACGGTATCAAGTTTGAAGTAGTCGCAAATCCTAAAAAATCGGGCATCAATACTTCTGAAAAAGTAGGAAAATTTGTGAAAGCTAGTGATTCTGATCCTTGGGCTGGTATGTACGCTGATTTGGACGCTTCGATTGATTTTAAAGGTAAAAAGACCGTTTCTGCTAAGGTTTTATTAGACCATGTAGGAAATTTGGGCTTGAAATTGGAAGGTTCGGCAACTGGCAAACCTGCTGTTGAGTTGAAACAAGCCACCACAAAAGCCAACGAATGGGAAACTGTTACGATTGATTTCAGCGCAGCAGACGATGGCGGTGAATACCAACGTTTTACATTGTTTGTGGACTTTTTAGAGCCTGCAACAGGAAAAGATGTGACGAGTTACTTTGACGACATCGTTTTTGGTGCTGGAAAATGTGGCGCAGGTGTTAATGTTTTCGAGCCTACTATCGCTGAGGCTTTAAAAATCGCTCCGAATCCAACCAACGATATTTTGACCATTTTCAATACTGAAAACTTGGCAAAAGTAGCAGTTTATGATCTTACAGGTCGTATGGTTTTGAGCAACAATATCAATGGAACTGAAAATACAAGCCTTTCTGTTGGGCATCTTCCGCAAGGAATATATACCATGATTGGCTATAATGCACAAGGTTTGATAAAAGCAAATGCTAAATTTGTAAAGGAATAATTTACGATTGAGTATTTGATAACAGGGTATTTGAGTATTTGAATTTTATAAGTTCAAGTATTCAAATACTCTTTTTTTTGATTTTCATAAAAAACTTATTTTGTGAAAATTAAAATAAAAACTTGTCAGTAGTTATAAAAAATGTAACTTTGTACTAAAAATAATAAATAATGTTAGCAAATTTAGACAACGAGGTTTATTTCAAAAAAGTCTTTACCGATGTGGAAGTGTTCACTGCATTTGTCAAAGATGTGTTGGATATTGATATAGAGGTAAAGAAAGTAGAAACCGAAAAGGTACTGCTGAATAAAGTGAGCGCAATAAAATTCAAAATGGATTTGTTCGCTGAAGATGTCAATAATCGCACAATTGTAGAAATACAAAAGATTGATTATGATTATAGTTATGACCGTTTTTCACATTATTTTCTTGCCAATCTCTTAGATGTACAACAAGATAGTCGCAGTTATGCTTTTGCAAAAGACGTATATATTATAGTAGTTGTTACAGCAGCGTTCAAATTCAAGACTCAAGAAAATCAACTTATTGACAAAGATGTTTTATTGACCGACCTCAATCCACGCGATTTGAAAGGCAATGTGTTGAAAATCAACAACCATAAATTGGTTATTTTGAACACTACAAATATTGACCCTGAAACGCCCGAAGCGATTCGTGATTGGCTTGACCTTATTCATCAATCCATCAAAAATCCCGAATATCCTAAGATTAATACGAGTAAAAAAGCAATTTCAAAAGCAGTAAAATTAGCAGATTACAAGAAAGTTACGCCCGAACAACTCTACGAAGCAAAAATTGAAGCCTCTCGCAAAGAAGCAAGAGAATATTTTGATGATATTGCAAGAGAGGAAGGTAGAGAAGAAGGATTAAAAGCAGCTAAAATTGAAGGTATCAAAAAAGCTTTGCAACGTGGCAAACTTAGCCCAGAAGAAATCGCTGAAGATTTTGAAGTTAGTGTTGATTTTGTAAAAGAGATGCTAAAAAAATAAAGGTAATAATGGAAAATATTTTAGAATTTCTTTGACCTCATTTTAAACCTTTCCAATCATAAAAATTGTGATAAAAAGTTGTGACATAGACATTTACGCCTTCCATTTTTGTTCCTAAAGCTATATAACCTGCATCAAAGTCATCAGCGTAAGTATAATCTTTTAGTCTTACAACAATTTCTTTTTCATCAGGGCTTTTGTATGCCTTGATGATGCTCATATTGGTAAAGTTTTCCTCACTACAATTCATAATCAAGTGACAATCTAAAAGCTTTATCATAAAAAGCTCACTTTTTTCAGCATCATATTTCCAAGAACCACCTTCATGTTTTTCAATCAAAACATCAAGATAAAAATCTTTGATTTGCGCTCTATATTCGTTAGGGATTTTCTGATAATTGACCATATAATTAAAGTTTAAATACTTAATTGCTATATATCCACATTTTCTGTTCGCTTTTCTACAATACTTTTTAAACCAAGTAATGCTTTGAAAATAAACGTAATCTCATTGGTAAGTGCAGAATAGGCAGGACTAATGCAATACTTTTTGCCAACGAGTGTCACAAAATGCCAATTTTGACCAATGACATAACAACCATAAATCGGATAGTTTGATTCACTCAACACTTGCCCTACCAACATAGCTGCCAATACTTGCCCAGCAGGCTGTCCGTCAGGATCTAATTCTTTTTTATATTCTTGAAAAGAGAAAAAAGGCGTTTCTGGCTCTCGATAGCCCGAAGCAACGATACCATCAGGCTTGCCATACAAGCGAATAGTTCCTAATTTTGTGCTTTCTATATTTGCTTCAATAGTACGTTCTGCAAAAATATTGTAACGAAGCTCTACACTAATGAAACGAGCTAATGAAAACAATGGACCAATAAAATGCAAAGACAACTCTTGTTCATTCCAATGCAAAACGTTGTGTTTTAGTAAAGATTGCAGCAATGAAATCTCATCTTTTTCCGAACCACTTAACTTACTATCATTATTCAGCCATTGGTCTAATTCGGTACATTCTGTCGTTGCACGGAGTCCAAAAGTTTTTTCGAGATAAATCAGCGTACAGTCTTTAAATGTCTTTTCCATATATTATTATTTTTTACAAAAGTACATCTTTTTTAGAAATTTGCATAGAAAAACCTTATTTTTGCAGAAAACAAACCCATTTTACTGTAAGAAAATTAATTTTACAAAATGAAAAAAAAACTACTCCCACTATTTTTTCTCTTCTTAATGCAATCTGTTGTAAATCAATTGTTTGCACAAAATACACTTACAAAAGAAACAACTGTTGTTCCTTTTTCCTTAGATGAACTACAACGTCGCACCTTCAATTTTTTTTGGGAAACTGTAGATAAAAACAGTCAAGTACCTGACCGTTTTCCGACCATGAATTTTACGAGTATTGCTGCTACAGGTTTTGGATTATCGTCTTATTTGGTTGGCGTAGAGCGTGGTTACATCACAAGAGAACAAGCTGCTGAACGTGTACTAAAAACGCTCGAAGTATTGCTCAATCTACCTCAAAATGGCGAAGCGACACTCAACACAAGTGGTTACAAAGGCTTTTATTATCATTTTTTAGACCATGATAAAGCGTTGAGATTCAAGCAAGTAGAGTTGAGTTCGATAGATACTGGCTTACTTATGGCAGGGGTTTTATCTTGCATGACTTATTTTGACAAAGACAACGAAACTGAACAAAAAATCAGGGCAATTACAGACCAATTGTACCGCCGTGTAGATTGGCAATGGTTCACAGATGGCAATAAATCTGGCTTAATCAAAATGGGTTGGACTCCCGAAAATGGCTTTCACGACCGCTACTGGGACGGCTACAATGAAGGGATGTTGATTTATATTTTAGCCTTGGGTTCGCCTACGCACAGCATCACGCCCGACTGTTGGGACGCTTGGTGTCAGCGTTACCCTTACAAGCAATTTATGGGCTTGGAACAAGTCAATTTTGGACCGCTTTTTGGGCATCAATATTCGCATATCTGGCTGGATTTCAAGGGAATACAAGACCCTTATATGGCTGCGAAAGGCATGGATTATTTTGAAAATAGCCGCCGTGCTACCATAGCCAATCGCTTGTATTGTATCGCCAATCCGAAGGGTTTTAAAGATTACGACGACCATATTTGGGGCTTGACCGCTTGTGATGGACCCGACTATAAAGAAACAATTTGGAATGGGAAACCGATGATTTTTCAAGGTTATTCGGCACGTGGCGCAGCCACCGACGAAGCCTTTGATGATGGTACAATTGCGCCAACTGCTGCTGGAGGTTCAGTGCCGTTTTCGCCGAAAGAATGTATCGCATCGCTCAAAGCGCAATGGGAAAATTACTACCCTAATTTGGTGGGAAAATATGGTTTCAAAGACGCTTACAATCCAAGTTATACCTTCGGAAAAGGCAATGAAAATGGTTGGTTTGACATAGATTATTTAGGCATTGACCAAGGGCCGATTTTATTGCAAGTTGAAAACCATCGCTCTCAGTTTTTATGGAATTTGATGCGAAAAAACCCTTATGTTGTGGCAGGTTTGAAACGTGCAGGTTTTAAAGGTGGTTGGCTAAACGACTCTAAAGGTGAAGTGCCAATTCAAAATATTTTGGAAAAAACGACTAAAAAAATACGTGAAATTGCAGCAAGTCCAGCGCTTGATTTTGAAAAAATAGTTTTTGCAAAAAATAATAAATCGCTGAATATTAGGTTGTTAAAACCAAAAAATAAATCTAAAAAGAAATATCCTTTGGTTGTCTTTTTACATGGTTCGGGAGAACGTGGTGGCGACAACGAAGCACAATTAAAAAATGCTGTTTTAGCTTTTGCGGAAAAAGATTTTCAAGAAAAAAATCCTTGTTACGTTGCTGTTCCACAATGTCCTGTTGGACAAAAATGGTCAGATTATGACTTGGGAAACGATGTGTTTTGGCGTGAAAAAATGACTGACCCAAGTGCAGCATTGATGGATTGGCTCAATGATTTTTTAAGCAAAAATCCAGAAATAGACAAAAAAAGAATTTACCTTACAGGTCTTTCGATGGGTGGTTTAGGTACGTTTGATTTGCTTATGCGTTATCCACAAACTTTTGCGGCAGCGATACCCGTTTGTGGTGGTGGCGAACCTACAAAAGCAGCGAGTATCAAAGACATTCCGCTTTGGGTAACGCATGGCGCATTAGACCATGTTGTACCTGTCGAATATTCGAGAAATATGGTCGCTGCGCTAAAAGCCGAAGGCAGTAAAGTGAAATACAGCGAATTTAGTACACTCAATCACTTCGTTTGGCAAGAAACGTTTTATAATACGGAGATTTTGGAGTGGTTGTTTGGGCAAAGAAGGAAGGAATTTTAATCTTAAAAAAAGAGGTTGTTTTTAAGAAAATTATGTTTAATTGCGGATTATTTAATAAAAAAAACGAAAATGAAATTAGAACACCCAACTGATGAATTTATTACTACAATACTTAACGAATTTTATTTGGAAGGCGATCATAGACTAAATGAAAAACTTCTGAAATTATTTGAGTTGTTTGCAGATGAAACAGATAAATATGATGTTTTGATTAAAGTTGCAGCGTTAAATAAACTTTATTCAACGGCAATTGTAAATATCAATCCTGTTGCAGCAGAGATTAATAAAGTTTCAAAACAAAATTCTAAACCTGAAAATATTGAGGAATATATAAAATGGGTTGATGCTATTGCTAGTGTTAAATGGACAAATGATAAAGAAAAAACTTTTGAAAGAACTAATCTATCATTTGCATCAAAATATGTTCATTTCCTAAGCAATTATCAAACACCTATTTATGACAGCTATATTTGGATTGTTATAAAAGGTTATTTAGGTCAATCTAATAAAGAAAAAACAGTATTTACTGAGCCAAGGAATTATAAAGAGTTTTATGAGACTTTTGATTCTTTTAAAAAGTCATTTAAATTAGAAAAATACTCTAATTATGATATTGATAAATTTTTATGGTTTTATGGAAGAAAAATGATTAAAAATATTCAAGAAAAACATTCCGTTGAGCTTGATAAAGCTAAAAGTGAACTTAGAAATAGGATTAAAAGTTACAAGTCGCATAGCAACGACCGACACATAACGTTGGGTTTTAACCCAACTAAACCAACATCATTATGAAAAAAACAATCACAATCATCACATTGTCACTATTTTGTGTGTCAATATTTGCACAAAAAAGGCAAAAAATCAAAACCATTGACCAACGTGTTGATAGCGTGTTGAAGTTAATGACGATTGACGAAAAAATTGGGCAAATGAGCCTTTTTACTTCCGATTGGGACGTAACAGGCCCAACCATGCGTAAAGAATACAAAGACGATATTCGCAAAGGAAAAGCAGGTAATATTTTCAATGCACATACCGCCAAATACAACCGTGAATTGCAGCGTTTGGCAGTCGAAGAAACCCGTTTGAAAATCCCTTTGCTCTTTGGTTACGATGTCATTCATGGTTACAAAACCATTTTCCCTATTCCCTTGGGCGAAGCGGCAAGTTGGGATTTGGCAGCGATTGAAAAATCAGCTTCCGTAGCGGCGGCGGAGTCGGCAGCAGCAGGTTTGCATTGGACTTTTGCGCCCATGGTGGATATTGCTCGTGATCCACGTTGGGGTCGAGTGATGGAAGGCGCAGGAGAAGACGCTTATTTAGGCAGCTTGATTGCGAAGGCAAGAGTACAAGGTTTTCAAGGCAATGGCTTTCAAAATAGTGATAAAGTAGCCGCTTGTGTCAAGCATTTTGCAGCCTATGGTGCAGCGTTGGGCGGACGTGATTACAATACGGTTGATATGTCTGACCGTGCGTTTCGAGAAACATATTTGCCACCTTATCGGGCTGCGGTTGATGCAGGAGCATTGTCGGTGATGACTTCGTTCAATGAGTTTGATGGCGTTCCAGCGTCGGGAAGTGCTTATTTATTGAAAGATATTTTACGTCGTGAAATGGGTTTCAAAGGTATGGTCGTGAGTGATTACACCTCCATCAACGAAATGGTCAATCATGGCATCGTGGCGAACGACAAAGAGGCAGGAGAATTGTCTTTACACGCAGGAATGGACATGGATTTGCAAGGCGCAGTGTTTTACAATCACTTGCAAAAATCACTTTCCGAAGGAAAAGTAAGCATCAAAGAAATCGACGAAGCGGTGCGTAATGTCTTGAAAATCAAATTTTTATTAGGACTTTTTGACAATCCTTATCAATTCATGGACGAGGAACGGGAGAAAAAAGTGGTGTTTTCAAAAGAAAATCAAGCTGCCGCTTTGGACGTTGCGAAAAAATCTATTGTCTTATTGAAAAATGAAAAACAAACATTGCCTTTGGCGAAAAATGCAAAAATTGCTTTGATTGGTCCTTTGGCAGACAACAAAGCAGAACTCAATGGCGCATGGACAGGCGCAGGAAATGCCAACGATTGCGTCAGTGTCGAGGAAGGTATTCGTAGTGTTGCACCAAACGCAATCCTCTCAAAATCAAAAGGTTGTGATTTTAATGATAAAAACAAAGATGGTTTTGAAGCGGCACTCGCTGTCGCTAAAAATGCTGATATAATTGTTGCTTGTGTAGGCGAACAAGGTTGGATGGTCGGCGAAGCGTCGAGCCGTTCAGACATCACTTTGCCAGGCGTTCAAGAAGATTTAATCAAAGAATTGTTGAAAACGGGCAAACCAGTTGTGGTTGTTTTGATGAATGGTCGTCCCTTGGCGATTCCTTATTTGGCAGAAAACTGTCCTGCGATTTTGGAAACTTGGTTTCTCGGTACGCAAGCGGGCAATGCGATTGCTTCGGTTTTGTTTGGCGACTACAATCCAAGCGGAAAATTGCCCATGACATTTCCTCGTAACGTAGGGCAAGTTCCGATTTTTTACAGCAATAAAAACACGGGTCGTCCGCAACCGAATGACCCTAATTTCAAATGGTGCAGCCGTTATTTAGACACTCCCAACTCGCCACAATATCCGTTTGGTTTTGGATTGAGTTATACGACTTTTGAGTACAGCGATTTAAACGTTTCAAAAGAAAAATTCCGTCGTGGCGAAAACGTAAGCATCAACGTAACTATCTCAAATACAGGCAAATACGACGGCGAAGAAACCGCCCAACTCTACATTCGTGATTTGGTCGGCAGTGTCACAAGACCAGTCCGAGAACTCAAAGGTTTTCAAAAAGTATTATTGAAAGCAGGAGAAAAAAAGACGATTACTTTCACGATTTCTGATAAAGATGTCGCCTTTTTTACAAAAAATATGGAAGTCAAAGCCGAAAATGGCGATTTTGATATTTTTGTAGGCGGTAGTAGTGATGCGGGATTGACGAAGCGAGTTCGGTTGGAATAAGGATTTATTATCAAAAAAACTACCTATCAACACTCAACAAGGAGTTTTTTTATTTTGTCCTTTTCAAAAAAAGGTGTAACTTTGTATGAAAATTTAGAAAATATGCAAGTAACATTAGATATTCCTAATCCAAGGGCATGGCAAGCTTTGCAGCCATTAGTACAGTATTTGGCTATTAAAGTTATTGATTTCAAAGGTTTTGAAATCAATTCAGATAAAGTTACAACAAAAGACGACAAAATGAAATTGATGCAAGAAGCGGAACATGATGCACTTTTTCAAGCAGATATTCAATCCATTGCTGACGATTTCAAATTTATTGACCAAGAAAACATAGAGATAATATGAATAAATGGTCTATTTATCGTGCTAATTTAGATCCAACGCTTGGTTCTGAACAAGGAAAAACACGTCCAGTTTTAGTCATTAGTGAAAACGCCATCAACAACCTTTTAAGTTGCGTAAATATCTTACCTATTACCTCTTTGAAAGCAGGAAGACGTATTTATCCTAATGAAGTATCAATTAAGGCTACTATTGGTGGATTAAATAATGCTTCAATAGTACTTTGTCATCAGATTAGAACAGTTGATAAGTTGCGGCTTTCTCATTGCTACGGAGAAATTTCCGATGTAATGCTACAAGATGAAATTATAGAAGCTTTATGCTTTCAATCAGGGATAAATCGCTAATTGAAATCAATAAAAAAACTACCCTATCTCACCCGAAGGGTAGTTTTTTATTTCCCCCTATTTCAAAAAAAAGTGTAACTTTGTCAAACCATCTCATTTTTGAAAACCACATTTTGTTACTTTAATAAATAGCGCACACGATGAATAAAAAAATAGTACAAAAAATCCTTTTAATAACCTTGCTTTTCGGCATGAGCCAAAGTCTTTTCGCTCAATTCCAAGTAAGCGGAACGGTTACTGATGCTGTTACAAAAGAGGCATTAATTGGCGCATCTGTCTTTCTAAAAGGAACGGCAAACGGAACTGTTACCGACGTAGAAGGCAATTTTTCACTTTCTGTAAAAAATGGTTCTGAAACATTGTTGGTAAGCTATGCTGGTTATAAAAACCAAGAAGTAATTATCAATGAAAAAAGGCAATTAAATATTGCATTAGACATTGACAATCAATTACTTAACGATGTAGTAGTCGTAGGTTATGGTTCGGTCAAAAAGAGTGATTTGACAGGCGCAGTTGGTTCTGTCAAGGCAAAAGAATTGGCTCAAATTCCTACATCTTCTGTCGAACAAGCCTTGCAAGGTCGAGTCGCAGGAGTGCAAGTGATTCCTACATCGGGCGAACCTGGCGCAGGGGCAATCATTCGGATTCGTGGCGTAGGAACGCTGAACAATGCGTCGCCGATTTATGTCGTTGATGGTCTTATTTTAGATGATATTAAAAGCCTGAATGTCAATGATATAGAAAGCCTCGAAGTGTTGAAAGATGCTTCCGCAACGGCGATTTATGGCTCTCGTGGTGCTAATGGCGTTGTGATTATTTCAACCAAAAAAGGTAGTACTGATGGAAAGACAACTATCTCATTGTCAAGTTATTATGGTACACAAGACGTCATTCGCAAGATAGATTTGGTCAATGCTTCGGAATTTGCACAAATGTACAATGAATTCAAAGGCGATGCTAAAAAATTCCCGAATCCGAGTGCTTTGGGCGAAGGAACGGATTGGCAAGATGTTATTTTTGATGTTGCGCCAATAAAAAATTTGCAACTTTCAGCTTCGGGCGGCACGGAAAAAAGCACCTTCAACATCAGTGCAGGTTATTTCAAACAAAACGGAATTTTGATAGGTTCTGATTTTGAACAAATGAACCTCCGTATGAATGCTGCTTACAAATTAAATCGTTTTTTGAAAGTCGGTCACAATGTCAATTTGGCTCGAAATAGCAATACTTTTGCTCAAAATGTAGTGACAGGAGCGTATCGTATGCCACCTGTTTTTGCTGAAAAAGACAGTTCGGGCAAGTATTCTGACCCTACTTTTTTTGGTACAGCGATTGGAAATCCTGCTGCTTCGTTGGAATACTACAATTCCATTGGAAAAGGTACAAGAGTGACTGGCGAACTTTATGCAGAAGTCAAATTTTTAAAAGATTTTACGTTCCGTTCGAGTTTTGGAGGCGATTTGCAAAGCAACAAAATCCGTACTTATGAACCTGTTTTCAAGGTTTCTGCAAGTCAAGTTCGTACTCAAGATTATTTGTCTTTGAGCAATGGAAAATCGCAATATTGGCAATTGGAAAACACGATTGCTTACAACAAAGAATGGCGTAAAAAACACCGCATCAATGCCGTTGCAGGTTATACAGCACAAGAGTGGACAAGCGAATTTATCTACGCTTCTCGTGAAAAATTGATTGGAAATAGCGACGAATTGTTGTTCATTGATGCAGGAGATAAAACCACTTCGGTCAATGGTGGTGGAGCTTCGGCTTGGGCGATGATTTCTTATTTAGGTCGTGTAAATTACTCATTATTAGACCGTTATCTTTTTACAGCTTCTGTTCGTCGTGATGGTTCTTCTCGTTTTGGAACGAACAATCGCTTCGGAAATTTTCATTCTTTAGCTTTGGGTTGGAACGTTGCGAACGAACCTTTTATGCAAAATCAAAAAGTTTTTGACCGTTTGAAAATTCGTGCAAGTTGGGGCGTTTTGGGCAATGACAAAACCGTTATTTATCCTGGCATTGCTACGATTAATTCTGGTTCATTTGCAGTGTTTGGAATACCTGAAAAACTCGTTCCCGCTGCAACTTTGACCGCTATCGCCAACCCTGATGTGAAATGGGAACAAACAAAACAAACCGATTTCGGGCTTGAATTTGGCATTTTGAAAAATCGTTTGTCGGGAGAAATTGATTATTTCAATCGCATCACAGACGGTATTTTATTAGATGTTCCGATTCCAAATTTTGTTGGTTCTACCCAAAATCCAATCGTAAATGCTGCAAAAGTGCAAAATAAAGGTTGGGATTTCACTTTAAATTGGCGTGATGGTCAAAGATTCAAATACAATATTTCAGCGAATGCCTCAAAAATTTACAACGAAGTGTTAGCCTTGGGTCAAGGCAAAGAAGCGATTTTTGCAGGAGATATTGGCGAAGGAGGAAAACTCGGCACTCGTACAATTGTTGGTAGTGGCATTGGTGATTTTTACGGCTATAAAGTGGTTGGTATTTTTCAAAATGATGCTGATATAAAAAATTCTCCAACACATCAAAACGTAAAACCTGGCGATTTGAAATTTGCAGATTTGGATGCTTATGACAAAGATGGAAAATTGACAGGTTTGCCCGATGGAAAAGTTGATGCAGCCGACCGTACTTATTTGGGAACACCGATTCCGAAATGGATTTTTGGAGCAAACATTGGTTTTGAGTTTGCAGGTTTTGACCTTTCGGCTTTCGTTAGTGGTCAAAAAGGAAACAGCATTATCAACGCAAAGGCGATGTCACGTTTTGCAGTTTACAATTGGGAACAAAGTTTTTATGACAATCGTTGGACGGGCGACGGCACGAGCAACACTGTTCCGAGAGTTACTTCGCAAGGACACAATTATCAAGTGTCAGACTTTTTTGTACAAGATGCTTCATTCCTGCGTTTGAGAACTTTGCAAATGGGTTACACGCTTTCGCAAAATATTTGTAATCGTTTGAAAATGAGTAAATTACGTGTTTATGCAACAGGTACAAACATTTGGACGATGCAGAAATACACAGGTTATTCGCCAGAGATTGCGAACGGTGGTAATGTTTTAGATGCCAATATTGATAGGGGAATTTATCCGATTGCAAAATCTTGGGTCTTTGGAATTGATGTTGGGTTTTAATGAAACACATAAGAATATAGGACACATAGTGTAATAAAGAAATACTGCGAAAATCTATGTTTTCTATGTGACTATGTGTTTTATAAAAAACTAACGAGTGTCAGTTATTCTTTTTTTTGTTTCACAAAAATTTATAAGAACAAATCATATTTGATTATAATTTAACTAAAAAATATTTTTCACAAATCAAAACTTAATCAAAATGTTAACAAAGGCTTATTTAGACAAACTAACTCGTGAAGTTATAGGTGCAGCGATAGAAGTACATAAAGAAATGGGACCAGGGCTTTTAGAAAAAGTCTATCATAAATGTATGGAAAGAGAACTGGACTTAAGAGGTATCAAATATACATCTGAACAAATCGTTCCTATTAACTACAAAGGAGAAGATTTAGAAAGCGACTTACGGGCTGATTTATTAGTTGAAAATTGCTTGATTGTAGAATTGAAGGCTGTTCTTGAAATAAAACCAATTTTTGAAGCACAAATTCTTTCTTATATGAAATTGACGAAAAAATCAAAAGGTATATTGATTAATTTTACAGTAACGAATATTTTCAAAGAAGGTCAAAAAACATTTGTAAATGAGCTATTTCGTTCTTTGCCTAACGAATAAGCCTATTTCATAAAAATTGATAATCCTATGTGTCCTATGTCCCTATGTGTTTTTATTATTCTTCTAAATTAATTCAAAAAAATCATTTTATGAAAAATATATTTTTAAAATCATTACTACTCGTTTTTTTATTTTCGTCATTTTCTTGCCAAAAAGAATTTCTTGACCGAAAACCCTTAGGGCAACTGACTTCGGATACGTTCTTTTCCAATGAAGAACAAGCCGTGCAAGCCGTCAATGCCATTTACCAACAAATGAGAGTTTGGGAAACACACGCCTTTGGTTTTTTAGGCACAACCGACATTATCAGCGACGATGCCGACAAAGGCAGCACTGTCAATGATGGCTTGTATATCAAAGAATTAGATGATTTTACGCATGGTACAGACAATGTGGCAGTGTCAGCGGTTTGGCGTGGCTATTTTCAAGGCGTTGCACGAGCAAATATGGCGATTGACAAAATTCCACCTATCACGATGGACGAAAAACTAAAAGAACGTTTGATTGGCGAAGCTAAATTTTTACGTGCTTATTATTATTTCAATCTGGTGCGTTGGTTTGGAGATATTCCATTGATTACCAAGCCTTTATTACCATCTGAGTTTTCGCAACGTCGTGTAGCAGCAGCCGATATTTACAAGCAAATTGAAAAAGATTGGTCAGATGCAGCGGCAGTTTTACCCGAAAAATCACAATATCCAAGCAGCGAAATGGGTCGAGCAACCAAAGGCGCAGCAAAGGCTTTTTTAGCAAAAATGTATTTGACAACGGGCAATTTTGCAAAAGCGGAACAACTTGCCATGGAAGTCATCAACTCAAAAGAATACAGTCTTTTTCCAAGTTATAGTGATCAATTTTTGGTGGAAAATGAGAATTGTAGCGAAAGTATTTTTGAAATTCAAGCCACACTCATCAATGCCGAAACCTTGGGCAGTCTGCAATGGAATCAGATACAAGGCGTGCGTGGAACGCCAAATTTAGGTTGGGGATTCAATCGTCCGAGCGATGATTTGGTGGCTGCTTATGAGCTTGGTGATCCTCGTCGTGAAGCAACGATTTTGTACGTAGGTGAAGTATTGCCCGATGGTATGGCTTTGGTCGAAGACAATCCAGAAATGTTCAATGAACGCTACAATCAAAAAGCATGGACACCACAACACCTTGGTTTTCAAGAGAATAGCCCAGGAAATGTACGTATTTTCCGTTTTTCTGACTTATTATTGATAGCTGCCGAAGCCAAAAACGAAAACAACAAAAGCAGCGAAGCAATAGACATTTTGAATGAAATTCGCAAACGTGCGAGAGGTACTTTACCTGCCAATTTGGTGTTGAAAAATTTGACTTCACAAGGAAAAGACCTTGACCGACAAGCGATTTGGAAAGAACGACGCATCGAATTGGCAATGGAACAACACCGTTGGTTTGACCTCATTCGTCAAAAACGAGCTGCCGATGTGATGAAAAAAGCAGGTAAAAATTTCATTGATAATAAATACGAGTTATTGCCGATTCCACAAACAGAAATTGACATCAGTAATGGTATGCTGACACAAAATAAAGGGTATTGATTTTAAGTAAAATTTTTTTCCTTATAATTATAGTTATGTTAAGTAAACATTTTTTTGAGTATGCAATTATTACTTGAATCCGCCTTAGCGAAATGTTAATTATAAGGAAAAAATTAAAAAAAACACCCACTGTGCCAAAAAAAAATTTTTAAAAAATCAATTTTTTTTTGTCAAAATCTTTATCTTTGCGCCTAAAATCATAATTTAGGTAAAAAAAACATTCATGCGTTACGAGGAAATTGACCAACTTATAGAGCAAGCGCAACCTATTAAGATTTTGCGCGCTCGTGCCGCGGCACTAATTATTAGTTTCTTGTATGCGGAGTTCAAGCAGCGCAACCGCATCACAATTCCGAGTTACGAACTCACAAGTCACCTTTCCGACTACCTTGAACGGCTAAAATACGGTACTATTTTTGGGGACGAAAAAGGCGATTCCCTTACAATCGCTCGAAAATATATCGAA
>JAYWHK010000161.1:0-3385 GCA_043777755.1 Saprospiraceae bacterium | reverse complement strand
ATCTATCCTTCCCTTTTTTCTCTCACAAAATTACATTTTGTTTTTTATTTTTTTACAAAGGTATGCTGCACCTAAAATATTTTTATAAGAAAACCCTGTTTCACTCCTTACCACGCCACCAATTCGCCAACAACGAACCCGAAATACTCATCCAAGAAGCTGCAATCACGGACGCTAAACCAAGTGTTGCGGCTTTGCCCATTTGTAGGGCGATGCCAGAAGCTAATCCTGCATTTTGCATACCGACCTCAATAGAAATCGTGCGGCAAGTAGCTTCATCTAATTTTAACAACCTGCCACTCCAATAACCCAAAAAATAACCCGATGTGTGATGACAGATAGAAGCTAAAAAAAGCATTGGACCGATTTTTAATAGCGCATCACGTCCAGAAGCAACAATCAACAAAATAACCATAAATATCCCAAACATAGACAACATTGGCATCATAGCTTTTAGCCATTTTGCGCCATTTTGGATTAATTTATTGACCAATAAACCAACGATAATTGGCACAATAATAATCTCGGCAACATGAAACATCATTTTCACAAAATCAATTTCTATCAACTCTCCTGCTAAGGTTTTCATCAAAAAAGGCGTTGCAAAAGGCGCAATTAAGGTCGAAACTGCCGCTATCGTGACCGATAAAGGCATATTTGCTTTGGCAATAAATGCCAAAACATTGGACGCTACACCACTTGGAACACAGCCCATTAGGATAATTCCTGCGGCAATTTCTGGCTCAAAGCCAAAATTTGTAGCTATCATAACACCTATCAATGGCATAATCGTAAAATGACAAGTCAAACCAATCAATACTGCTTTGGGCGTTTTTAAAACGCCTTCAAAATCTTTCCAACTCATTTCCGTTCCCATGCCAAACATAATCAGTTGGATAAGTGGCACAACGAGTTTGGTCAATTTATAATCGCCTACTTGGAGAAAATACTGCGGATAATACATACTTGTCACGACCGCAATAATGATCCAAATCGTAAAAGCGTGTTGCCGAATGGCTGGTTTATCCAATCCGCCAATGACAAAACTAACCAATGCGCCAATCACAAACGGAGCAGTTTCCAATAGATTTTTGCCTAAGCACAAGGTAAAAATGGCTAAAACGCCCAATAAAGCAGCGATAAAACGTAGATATTTGTATATTTTTTGCATAAGTGATAATAATCAATTTAAAATCGGATATTAAAGTCTTCCCCTTTGGGGAAGATTTAGATGGGGCTATAAATCCGCTGACTAAGCATTGCAGTACTTTGCCTAAGTTTTTCTTCAATTACTTTTTCCGAAGCCTGTACGACACCATCAATACGAGCCAATTTTAAGACAGAAAGCGCAGCAATTGCATTATTATTGATGTCAAAAATAGGAAACGCAACGACATAAACACCAGCATATTGATTGCTGTTTTTAGAAGCAAAGCCAGCCAATGCTACTTCATCTAAGTTGTTGCGAAATGCCTCAATTTCTGCTTCCGAATAACCTTGCATACTCTCTTTGATACGCAATTCTCTAAGTGATTGGTCTTGAAAAGCAATCAAAACAAGTCCAGAAGCAGATGGTGCAACTTCAATTTCAGCCCCTACTCGCACCATAAAACCCAAGCCATTCGGTGGCTGAATAGAAGCCATAACCGTCTGTACACCATTGTTGTACATTCTCAAATCGCAAGGGAGCGAAATCTCTCTCGACAACGCTTCCATAATCGGCATCGCTTCGGTCAATAAGCGATACGTTGGCGGATGAAAATGAGAAAGATGGTACAATTTTGTCGTAATCGTGTATAAATTTCCGTAGTTTGCCACATAATTTCGCTGCACCAAACAATTCAACATTCGATAAATTTCGCCCAAATTTCGCCCAAGCCGTGCCGCAATTTCTTGTTGCGTCAGCCCATTTTCACATTGACAAAGCAGTTCTAAAATATCCAAACCTTTGTCGAGTGCTGGCGCAGCATAATTGCCATTTTTATCTAAAATTTCTTCTTTTTCTTTCATGTTAAATAGTAGTACTAAAATAAACATGGTTGTCATTTTTTATAAACCATTGATTATGTGTAGTTTGTAAGTCCTCCCCTTTGGGGAGGATTTAGGTGGGGCTGCTTTACATTCCAATCTGATGCACCTCAATAATATTTCCGTCAGGGTCGTGAAAAAAAATTTGATACCAACCTTTCAACGCCCATTTTCCATAATCAGCATAAGGGATGTTTTGTTCTTCTAACTTCTTTTTAAAGCCTTCAATATCGTCTGTTCGGAAACAAAAATGACCATTTTGAATAGGATTTATAGGCATATTCATGCGAAATGCAGTATTGTGGTCTTTTTTAGTGATATGAAATTCTACTTGTCCATCAGACAAAAACTCCACTTGCCCATCGTAGCGATTGACGGTATCAGCACTCGTAAGCCCGTGTTCCTCGTCTTGAATACGGCTCAACCCAAAGACCGATTTGTAAAAATTAGACAACCTCGACACATCTTCGGTGCAAAGGTTCATGTGATGATATTTGAATTGCATAAATTGAAAATTAGGTATTTAAAAAAATATTTTTGCAAATATGAAATATTTTTTTTAAATATAAAAATATATTTCTAACTTTGTGAATATTTTTAATATTTAAAATACAATATCAAGTATGTACTCAAAATTATTTTCACTTATAATTTCGTTATTTGTCCTATCCAATCTTTACGGACAACAAAAGTTAGTAAGGGCTTTTCAACCGCCTACGGTTGTCAATAAAATACCTTACGGAAATAACCCGAAAGCGGGGCGTTATGTGCAGTCAAAAGATGCTAAAATATACTATGAAGTCTATGGCAAAGGACAACCAATTGTGTTGTTGCATGGTGGATTGTTTGGTTCGACGGTCGAATTTGCTGATTTTATTGACGTTTTGAAGAAAAATTATCAAGTTATTGCCATTTCTACACGTGGTCACGGCAAATCTGAGTTGGGAACAACTCCAATGAGCCTTGAACAAAGAGCAGATGATGCGATGTCGGTCATTGATGCGGTCACAAAAGAAAAAGTTATTGTTTTGGGATTTAGTGACGGCGGTTATTCTGCTTACCAATTGGGCGCAATGTATCCCGATAAAGTAAAAAAAATGATTGTTATTGGTGCGGGAGAGTTATCTCCTGGCGTAAGGGAATTTAATTTTACTGCCAAACAAGCGATGGGAATGGACAAAGTTTTTATCGAACAACAACTCAAACTCATGCCCGAACCCAACCGTATGGAAGATATGTTTGCTGGTGTTTGTGCTGCTTACCACTATTGAGCGGCACGAAAAATGTAAGTGCAACGAAATCATAAAAAAAGCGTAATTTTGAGTTATCAAACGAAAAAATTATGCAAGAAACAGTA
>JAYWHK010000160.1:0-9526 GCA_043777755.1 Saprospiraceae bacterium | reverse complement strand
ATTTTACTTGTTTACTTTGCATAGGATAATAAGGTTTGGCAAAGGTAAGTATTTATTTCTTATTCGTTAGCTATTTAATGGTCGTGGCACTAGTATTTGTAAAAGTTACATTTAAAGATTTAGATGGATATCTAAAAACGACGATATTGAGAATTCCACTGGTAAATTGTTTAGAAGGAGATCCTACATCAAATAAACAAGTCAGACAGGATATTACAATATCGCCTAATCCTGCCAATGATGAGTTTAATGTTTTAATTGAGGGAATGAAAAATAAAAATGTTATTTTAAATATATTAGATACTCGTTCAAGTAAAACTTTAAAAAGTAAAAGCTTTACAATAATTACAGACGAAAGTGTAGAATTGTTTAAAACCGAAGGTTTAATGAATGGCATCTACTATCTTCAATTACTTTCTGATGGAATTAATATTACCAAACCAATCATCATAAGTCATGAATAAAAATACAATTATCTCTGGTCTATCCATGCTTTTTATCCTAATAATAGGAGCCTGTTGTAAAGATGACGGCACGGATATATTACCTGACGATTATCGTCTATGGAGTAGTGCCACCTGTAATCGCTATTTCAAATCAGCAGATTCATTAAAAGTATTTAAACCTATATGGGCGGCGGATTATACCATTTTGGGTAAATCTTCCGATACGACCTTAAGTATTGAGCTTAATACGCATTATCTTTCTGGTAATACTTATGAAAGTCTATATTTTGCCAATGTTCCTTTCAAAGTGCAAAGTAATAAGGTAAAAAAGAAACCAGATACTTTTAATACAGTACTTGCTGCCAAATATGTTATCCAAAAAGATTTTACGGGACTAATACTATATAATGAAGGTTTTGTTTTTGATACTTTGCGCAATGATAACAGCATAGCAATAACAAACCTTGACAAAGAAAACAACTTAGTAGAAGGAACATTTCATTTGACTTTTTATAGTCCGACTAAAAAAGATACCTTATATTTCAGAAATGGAACTTTTACTGGCCCATATCCTAAGTGAAAGTAGAGCCTTTTCTTAATTTAGCTGCTGAAAAAAAAAGTCTTTTAGAAGCTTTTAAAAATTAAATGAAAAGATTGTAACAACCGTGGAAGGGAGTGGACGATAAAAAGAAAAAACCGCTACGAGTTTCAAATTCGTAGCGGTTTTTTATAAGATAAAAATATTTTGTAACTTTTTAGTTTTCTGCCAAATTATACCTTTCTTTGATGTCGTGTGTTTCGCCATGTTGCGTCATATCTAAGCCAGAAACTTCTTGTTCTTCGCTCACACGCATTGGAACAAAGAAATTTGTTATCCAATACAAAGCATAAGAACCACAAAAAACAAAAGTCGAAACAATGCCTAATGCTGCCAAATGCGCTATAAAAGTGGCTGTTTGACCATAAAAAAGTCCTACATCTTTTGCAAAAACAGAAGTCAATAACATACCGACGATACCGCCAAGTCCATGACAAGGAAAAACATCAAGCGTATCATCAACAGTCACTCTCTCTTTGTAATAGACTGCAATGTTACTCACCAATGCGGAAGCAAAACCAATAAAAATACTTTGACCAATATTGATGAAACCTGCAGCTGGAGTAACCGCCACCAAACCAACTACGGCACCAATCGCCGCACCCGTTGCGGATATTTTTCTGCCACGCATCGCATCAAACAGCAACCACGTAACCATTGCCGCAGCTGAGGCAAAATTTGTAGTGGCGAAGGCTTGTACTGCTGTTGCGTTTGCACTCAACGCCGAACCAGCATTAAAACCGAACCAACCAAACCATAATAAACCTGTTCCTAACAATATATAAGGTATATTTGCTGGCAAATGATGCCCTGTATTGTTTTTTCGAGGTCCTAAAAATATTGCACCAGCCAATGCTGCAATACCTGCGCTCATGTGAACAACCGTTCCTCCTGCGAAGTCTAAAACGCCCCATTTTCTTAAAAAACCTTCTGGATGCCAAGTCCAATGTGCCAAAGGACAATAAATACAGACCGTAAATAAAACAATAAACAAAATATACGCATCAAAACGGACACGTTCTGCAAATGAACCCGTAATCAAAGCAGGTGTGATAATCGCAAATTTTAATTGAAAAAGACAAAACAATAAAAAAGGAATTGTTGCTGAAAAGTCAGGATTTGCATCAAGACCTACGTTTCGCAAACCCCAAAACGTCAATGGATTGCCTACTACTCCTCCAAGCGAATCTCCAAAAGCAATGCTGAATCCGCAAATCACCCAAACCAAACTCACTACGCCCAAAGCAATAAAACTTTGAAACATCGTAGAAATTACATTTTTCGTATTGACCATTCCACCATAGAAAAAGGAAAGACCAGGAGTCATCAACAACACCAAAGCCGATGCCATAATCATCCAAGCCATATCTGCGCCAACAAGCATTTCTGGGTGAAGCGGTGCGGTCAGTTCTGTTGGAAAAAATAAGCCTAACACAACCAAAACACTTACGAAAAGAAATGTTGCTGTCCAAATTATATTTTTAGGTTTCATATTTTTAATTTTGGAGTACGGACTTCAGTCCGTACAAGGTTTAAAAAACAAAAAAGAATAAAAAGTAATTTTTTAATAAAAAAATAGAATAATTATTAGCAAAATTACGACTAAATAGAATACCAATCAAATAAAAAATCATTTTTCAGAAAAATAAGTGTAAAATTTTATAATTTTTGAAATATAAAAATTATAATTTTTAAAAAAAAGAATTGCCAAATTAAATAGTGGTAATTTTGTAGTATTTTTTTTCCGTAGTGTTTTAGTATTTTTTCCGTAGCGTTGGCATTAATGCCAACGCTACGGAAAAAATACTAAAACGCATACACCGCTGCAAACAAAAATACTGGCAATTGATTGGTAGCTGTATTTTTTCGGCTATCTTGGAATGAATTTTTGTTAGAATGGTCTAAACGAAACTCTGTAATCAGTTTTAAGTCGTTAATTTTATAGATTCCACTGAGTGTTGCTGCAAAAATGGAATTATCGCTTGTGCCTAAGGCTTCGCCATGATTGTCTAAAAATACTTCTTCTCGCAATGCCAAAGAAAATTTGTCATTAAAGGCATAGTTTTGATATGCAGCAAGAGTTGTCCAAGAACTCGTCGCTGTATTTTCTCGCAAATAGAATTTTTTAGAAACATTCAAAGCCAACAAACACTTGTCGTTTGCTTGAAAAGTAGCCGTCAAATCGCCTTGTTGATTTACCAAACCCGTGCTGTCTTCAGAAACTTTACCCGCCAAATAAGCTGCCAAAATTTTGACTTTACCTTTGCTGTAAGTAATTTGTCCGCCAACATTTCGAGGGCCATCAATGTCAAATTTCTTATCTGTTTCGTCAAAAACACCAAGTAGCGCAGACCAATTTTCATTAAAAACGTAATCTGCTTTCAAACCCGTATGAAAAAAAGGTCCTTTTGAAAAACCATAAGACATACTATAGTTGCTATTCATGGGCGCATCAACGACTTCATAACCAACAAAAGTGAAGAAATTTCCAAACGTAAATTTCAATTTTTCGCTCGGCGAATAGGTCAAATACAATTGCTTGATAGAAGCCAACGAAGTACCTATACTACCGTTTGCATTTTCGGCACGAGGTCCCCAACCTAAATCAGCTACTAAACCTACATTTTTGACTGTTTTTTCTAATTTTACACTTGCCATACCGAGCGTAAAAGAATTTGGCTGTTCTGTAAAACTTGTTGGCGTTGCCGTTTTTTTCAACGCATACTGATAATACACATCTGCAAAGCCACTCACGACAAGCGATTTTTTTTCTTCTGATTGAACTACATCTTGTCCAAAACTCAAATTTGTAACCATTAAGGAAACAATCATAATAAGTACATTTTTTTTCATAAAAAAAATAATTAAAGTGTGAATGAATAAATTTTTAGGTTATTTATTTGGTTTGGCAAATTACTTTTAAAAATATTAAAAATGGAATCAAAAAATTGATTTTTACTATTTTTAAGAATAATTTGATGCAAAATTATATTTATTTGGAATGTGTAAAAAATAAAATTTTTAATTTTTGAATAAAAAAATTAAAAATAAAATATTTTTGGAATAAAAATTATATAAAATATAGAAAAATGGAATAAGGCAAAATTTTATTGTATATAACCTTTTGGTTTCTCATTTTCAAAACATCATTCAGTAGTCCTAATTTTAACAAAATAAAATATGGTAAAAAAAAGACAGTCGTATAAAAAATTTTATTTCACATATAAGGCTTATGATATTTTTTAATTTCTTATAAAATAAAAAATAAAAAATATAGCATTGTATTTAATTTAAAAACTTGCATTTTATAATATATAAACATATCTTTGCAAAATAAACCACTATATTTAGCATAGCCCAGCCACTTAAAGTACACATTTTCAAGGTATAGCAACCATATTATATTTCGATTACATCTTTTTAAAAAAATTTTATTTTTTAGATATGGCAATTGCATCACATTTTAGTAAAAAACAAGCTTCTACGCTAAAACACTACGCTGGTAAGTCCTCCCATTCTGGGGAGGATTTAGGAAGGGCTTCTCTATACGTCCCTCAAGCTGAATCTGACGCTTGCGGCACTGGCTTTATCGCCAACCTCAACGGCATAAAATCGCACTCGATTATTGACAACGCCTTGACGATGTTGGAAAACATGGAGCATCGTGGCGCTTGCGGTTGCGAAGAAAATACAGGCGATGGCGCAGGAATTACGATTCAAGTTCCTCACGATTTTTTAAGTAAAAAATGTTCAGAATTGGGTTTTTCATTGCCTGATTTTGGCAAATATGGCGTTGGAATGGTCTTTTTTCCAAAAGACAAAAGCCTTCGCAAAGAGTGTCGTATTTTATTCAATGATTACATTGATGAATTGGGTTTTGAGTTGTTGGGCTATCGAAATGTGCCAAAAGACAGGTCGGATTTAGGCGCAGGTGCATTGGCAGTTGAACCGCATATTGAGCAAATTTTTGTAAAACCAAAAGATGAATCTTTGAGCCAAGTTGCCTTAGAACGCCGCCTTTTTGTGTTGCGAAAATTCACGCATCATCACGTTACAGCAACCTTTCCACAGACAGCTGATGAGTTTTACATCTGCTCGTTTTCTTACAAAACCATCATCTATAAAGGACAACTTCGTGCCATTCAATTACGCAACTACTTCCTTGATTTACAAGATGTTACGATAAGTTCGGCGATTGCTACGGTACATAGTCGCTTCTCTACCAATACTGTTCCGAAGTGGAAATTGGCACAACCTTTTCGCTATATCGCTCACAATGGCGAGATAAATACCATCACTGGAAATGTCAATTGGTTTAAGGCAAAAGAGCGTTTGTTTTCTACGAATTTTTTCACAAAAGACGAATTAGAAAAGCTGATGCCTATTTGCGGTCACGCCCTTTCTGACAGCGGAAATTTTGACAATGTTCTTGAGTTTTTAGTGTTGAGTGGTCGCTCTTTACCACACGCTTTGATGATGATGATTCCCGAAGCATGGGAAGAAGATACAAAAATGACTCCCGACAAACGGGCTTTTTACGAATATCATTCTAACCTCATGGAACCTTGGGACGGGCCCGCTTCTATGTGTTTTACTGATGGCGTTTTGGTCGGTGCGACTTTGGATAGAAACGGTTTGCGCCCATCTCGTTATGCTTTGACCGAAGACAATGTTTTGGTGGTTGCTTCCGAAGCTGGTGTGATTCCTTTAGATCAATCCAAAATCGTACAAAAAGGTCGTTTGCAACCTGGTCGTATTTTGGTAGCTGATTTAGATGCACATCGAATTGTTGCCGACGAAGAGGTAAAACGAATCGTTTGTAACAATGCCAATTACAAAGATTGGTTAGATGAAAATCGAATTACCTTGGCAGAATTGCCTGAAAATCAACCTAATCCAATTGAAATTGATGAAAAATTATTGGTTCGTCGCCAACAATTGCATGGTTTTTCAAAAGAAGATTTGGCGTTGATGATTGCGCCTTTGAGCCGTGATGCTCACGAACCTATTGGCTCGATGGGAACGGATATTCCGCTGGCTTGTTTGTCGAATCAAGCGCAACATTTAGCCAATTATTTCAAGCAGCTTTTTGCTCAAGTAACCAATCCGCCAATTGACCCAATCAGAGAACGCAGTGTAATGTCGCTTTTTGCAAAACTGGGCGGTTCGGGTAATATTTTAGCAAAAAACGCTGATTTAGCGAAATTTATACATTTAGAAAATCCTATTTTGAAAAATTGCGAATTGAGTAAAATCAAGGATATTTTTCATAAAAACTTCAAAGCGGCTACGATTGATTGTATTTTTAAAGCTGATGCACAAAAAGGTCGTTTGAAGGCAGCACTCGAACACATCAAAGCCGTTGCAGAAGATTATGTTCACAATGGCGTGAATATTTTGGTGCTTTCTGACCGCAACGCCAACGCTTATCATTCGCCAATTCCGATGCTTTTGGCGGTTGGTCGAATCCACCATCATTTGATTCGTGCAGGTTTGCGATTCAAGGTTTCCATTGTCGTAGAAACGGGTGCAGCTTGGGAAACACATCATTTCGCTACGCTTTTTGGTTTTGGCGCAAACGCAGTGAATCCTTACTTGACTTTTTCAACAATTAATGATTTAAAAAAGAAAAATATCATTGATAGCCAAGCAAATACAGATACATTAATTGATAATTTTATAGCTGGTGTTGGCGAAGGTTTGTTAAAAGTAATGTCAAAAATTGGCATTTCTACCTTACAGTCTTACACTGGCGCACAGATTTTTGAGATACTTGGATTGAGTTCTGATGTGGTTGAAAAATGCTTTACGGGCGCAATCTCTCGCATCGAAGGTTTAGGTTTTGACGACATCGCTACCGAAACTTTAATCCGTCATAAATTGGCTTTTCCAGAACAAAATCCACTTAATCCTCAACTCGAAGTGGGCGGTATTTTTCAATGGAAACGCAAAGGCGAAAGCCATCTTTTCAATCCCATTAGCATACATCATTTGCAAGTGGCAGCAAGGAAAAATGACAAAGATGCTTATCTAAAATACGCTGAAAACATCAATAATCAAAACGAACAAGCCTTTACGTTGCGTGGTTTGCTGACTTTCCGAAAAGGTCAAGCCATTCCGATTGAAGAAGTTGAACCCGTTGAAAATATTTTCAAACGTTTTGCTACGGGCGCAATGTCTTTTGGCTCGATTTCGCACGAAGCGCACTCTACTTTGGCGATTGCAATGAACCGTATTGGCGGAAAAAGCAACTCTGGCGAAGGCGGCGAAGACCCAATTCGTTTTGATAAAAAAGAAAATGGCGATTGGGAACGCTCGGCAATCAAACAAGTGGCTTCGGGTCGTTTTGGCGTAACGAGTCATTATTTGGTCAATGCCGCTGAGTTGCAAATCAAAATGGCGCAAGGCGCAAAACCTGGCGAAGGCGGTCAATTACCAGGTCATAAAGTTGATGATTGGATTGGTCGAGTGCGACACAGTACGCCAGGCGTTGGCTTGATTTCGCCACCGCCACACCACGATATTTATTCGATTGAAGACTTAGCGCAATTAATTTTTGACCTTAAAAATGCCAACGAAAAAGCCCGTATTTCGGTCAAATTGGTATCAAAAGCTGGTGTAGGCGTTATCGCTTCGGGCGTTGCGAAGGCACACGCTGACCATATTTTGATAAGCGGTTTCGATGGAGGAACTGGTGCAAGTCCTTGGGCGAGTATCCGTCATGCAGGGCTTCCATGGGAGCTTGGTTTGGCAGAAACACACCAAACTTTGGTTAAAAATCGTCTTCGTGACCGTGTGACTTTACAGGCAGACGGACAGATTCGCACAGGTCGTGATTTGGCGATTGCTACGCTTTTGGGCGCAGAAGAATGGGGCGTTGCGACAGCAGCGTTGGTCGTTCAAGGCTGTATTATGATGCGAAAATGCCATGTCAATACTTGCCCTGTTGGTATCGCCACACAAGATCCTGAGTTGCGTAGCCGTTTTACGGGCGAAGTGGAACACGTCATTAATTTTTTCCGTTTTTTAGCGGAAGACCTGAGAGAAATCATGGCGAGTTTGGGTTTCCGAACGATTAATGAAATGGTTGGAAAAGTGGAAATGTTGCGTTTGAAAAAGAACATAGACAATTGGAAATACAAAACTTTGGATTTGAGCGCAATCCTTTTTAAAGAAGCGATAGATGAAAATGAAAATGTAGGTTTGATAAAAAGTGTTCCGCAAGACCACGGCGTAGCCAATATTTTAGATAGAAAATTGATTGAACACGCTGATTTGGCGTTGAAAAATGGCAGTCAAATGTCTGGTGTTTTTAAAATCGTAAATACAGATAGAGCCGTAGGCACGATGCTTTCAAGCGAAATTAGTAAAAAATATGGCGCAAAAGGTTTGCCCGAAGGCACTATAGATTATCGTTTCAGAGGTTCGGCAGGACAGAGTTTTGGTGCTTTTGGCGCAAAAGGAATCCAATTCACACTCGAAGGCGAATCAAATGATTATTTTGGAAAAGGTTTGTCGGGCGGCACTTTGATTGTCGTTCCTGACCGTGAAGCGAAGTTTGAAGCAAGCAAAAATATCATCATTGGCAACGTTGCTTTTTATGGCGCAACTTCGGGAAATGCTTATATCAAAGGCATGGCAGGCGAGCGTTTTGCCGTCAGAAACTCAGGTGTAAATGCTGTTGTAGAAGGCATTGGCGACCACGGTTGCGAATACATGACAGGCGGACGCATTGTGGTTTTGGGCGAAACAGGTAAAAATTTTGCCGCAGGAATGAGTGGCGGTATCGCTTACGTTTATGACCCTTTCCGCAAATTTAGCGACAACTGCAACACACAACTCGTTGATATTGAACAACCTAACACAGACGACGACGATACTATTCGCAGCATGGTCAGAGAACATTACCGTTTTACAGGTTCAAAATTGGCTTTGTTGATTTTGTCAGAATGGGAAAGTTACAAAAGGTTGTTTACGAAAGTGATGCCGAGAGATTATAAGCGGGTTTTGACCTCTCTAAATCTCTCCAAAGGAGAGACTTCAAACGTAGCGAAGAAAATACTGGCAACTGCATTGTAAGTCGCATAGCGACGACCGACCCGTAGCGTATGGTTTCAACCATACGTTTTCGATAATAAAAAATCGCCGCAAAAAAATCAGATTTTGCGGCGATAAAAATTAAATTTCAACGATATTTTCGGCAAACTAAGTGCGACATTCGTCAATGGTTAATTTACCAGAAGCAACATCAATCGTAAAATTATAAACAAGAGATTCGTCCAATTTTGGATTGACCTCAAAATTATTTAAGTTCAAAAAGATTAAAGCAGCACCTAAACCAGTTCGTTTATTTCCATCTTGAAAAATATGGTTACATATAATATTGTAAACTCGATGTTCCAGTTTTTGAAATTTTAGGCATAATTTTTTTTGACACTAAAATTTTATAATTTTTTTATAATTTTTATAAAAATAAAAAATT
>JAYWHK010000159.1:0-3454 GCA_043777755.1 Saprospiraceae bacterium | reverse complement strand
ACATCGAGTTATTAGCATATCTTTATGTTTCATTTTCTAACACAAAGATAGGCGATTTTATCATAAGCTAATAATTCGAAATACTGGAACATCGAGTTAATATCAATTCTATCTACAAAAATACATCTTTCTCCAATTTTTTGAAAACTTTAACACATGAAAACTTTAACACTTTTATAAAGCATTTTTTTTCATATTTATATTTTCATACTATTTTTGGCATTGTATTTGTTCATGTTTTACATGATATAAATTTGTTATATGATATTTCAACACTATCAAAAAGAGCGATTCGAACCCGTTTTTTTTACTATAATAAAATTTTTATCAAATATTAACCAAAGAATCTTGATTTATTAAACAAAAGCCTGTAACTTTACGGGCGAATCCACGAACCTATCGTCCATACCATGAAATTAAAATTATTCATCGGAAAAATCTACGCTATTCTTGTCCTCATGGCGTTCTCCCAAATAGGGTTGAGCCAAGGAATAGTTTATGTTCAAAAAAATGTTTTCCTCGGACAATCCTTCACGGAAAGTCCTGGTCAAAACCCAAGTAACACTTTTGGAGTGGTCTTGAATCTTGCACCGAAAAAGGGAACAGTAGCCATCAGTGGCTCAAACATCACCTACACGTCCAACGGCACACGCGGTTTGGACACTTTCACCGTTAAATACAGCTACTCGGTAAGTCCATTGCCAACACAAATCAATTACAAAACCTATGTTTTGAGATTGGATAACTCGTTTTTGACAGTAGCGCAAGATTATGCACATACTGTGAAAAATCAAGCGGTTACGATTGATGTTTTGGCAAATGACTTTGCATTGACTCCTTCTGGCAATCAGTCCTTGGATTTGACAGGTGTGACTTTGGCAAACAATGGAACAGCTACAATTGTGAATGATAAAATCGCTTTCACGCCAAGTGCAGATTTTACGGGTATTGCTTATTTGAACTATGCCGCTTGTGACAATTTCAATTGCGCATCAGGTGTTGTAGCAATCGTCGTGAACGATGCAGTATTGCCTTCGGTTGCTTTTTCAAAAATAACAACTTCTAAAAATACACCAGTTAGCATTTTGTTGTCTAAAAGTGGTTTTAGCATCAATAGCAATGGTAAAAAAGGAACAGCAACGTTAATCAATGGCAACGCATTTCGTTATGTCCCAATGACAAATGCAATTGGCAAAGATACCGTAGCGTTTTACAACAGCAGTGCCAATATATATAGCAATGTAGAAGTGGAAATCTTCAACAAAGCGACTCAAAACGCTTTTGCGATAGACGACAACGCTTATACGCCTGTGAATACAGCCGTAACGGTTGATGTATTAAAAAATGACAATGCACAGTTTCCCGTATTGAGTGGTTTTACACAACCGAATCCGAATCAAGGAACGGTTGCTTTGGTGAATGGTAAATTTAATTTTACGCCTGCGGCAAATTTCAAAGGCATTGCAAAATTCACTTATTTATTAAAAAATTCAACAGCGATCTCGACAGGAAACCCAATCAACGAATGGGCAACGGTTTATGTAGTGGTGAGCAATTTTCCACCAGCAAAATCAGTTTTCAACCTTTCTACGCCAATCAATACACCTTTGGTCTTGAACTATCAAGTGCCAATCACGAATTTTAATTTTACAGTAGCGGATTCAACGTCTAATGGTTCATTGACTTATTACCCAGGTTTTACGTCATTGAATTTTTCTGGACAAGGCGTTATCGGCGGACAAAACTTGATGGTTTATGCACCAACGATAGGTTTTTCAGGTCAAGAAGAATTTGAATTGTTGTACTGTGTGAATGGTTTTTGCCGTTCTGTCAAATTTGTAGTGACAGTACAAGCAGTTTCTCCAACTTTGCCAAGCTATTGCGTAGGCGATTGTGTATGGGCAGGTGATGCCAACAACGATGGTATTGTTGATATGGCAGACATTTTACCAATTGGCTATTACCAAGGACAAACAGGAATTGCACGTCAAAACGCTTCCAACAATTGGTTTGGTCAGTTTGGCAACAATTGGAACAATCCTTTTGTTCCTTCACAAAACCTCAAATACATAGATACAAACGGTGACGGTGACGTTACTGCAACAGATACAACAGCACTGTCAGCGAATTTTTTGAAAGCGCACAATATTGTAGCTGAAAAACAACCAAACTACAAGGCAACGCCTTTGTTTTTGAATGTTTTGACCCCTACGCCACAAGTTGGCGATTATGTAGAAGCTGATTTGCTATTGGGAAAAGCAGGTGTTCCTGTAACGGATTTGCATGGCTTTACAGCAGACATTGCTTTTGACCCACAAAGCATCAATGAGCAAAGTTTGGTTTGTGATTTTTATGCGACTTCTTGGATGACACACAATTCTCCAACTTTGCGTTTGAGCAAAAAACCAATGGACGGCAAACTCTATTTGGGTTATGTCCGTACAAATGGTTCAGCGGCAAGTGGTTTTGGTAAAGTAGCAAAATTGGGTTTTATCATTGAAGATGATATTTATGGTGTTCGTGATACAGATGGACAATACTACGCTACTATCAGTATCAAAAATGGCAAGGTGATGGGCAGTGATGGTGAGGTCTATGATATGCCTGAGCAGACTTTCGAGATTCCTATCAGTGCAAAGAAAAAGAGTGCTTTTGATGCAAACAGCATCTTTGTAAGTCCGAATCCTACAAGTGATGTATTGAATGTGAACTTGAATAATAGCGATGACAGCAACGAATACAGCATCATCAACTTGAATGGTCAGACAGTTGCAAACGGTACTATCAATAAGCGCAGCGCACAATTGAACGTAAGCAACTTACAGACTGGTCTTTACTTCCTTAGAGTGGTAACAGCAAACGGTGTAGCGACGAAGAAGTTTGAAGTTATAAAATAAAAGCCTTCCCTAAATCCCTTCCTGAGGAAGGGACTTGCAAGCGTAGTGTAGCATTAGGTAGTTAGGGATAAGATAGAAACTAAGTTATTATTTCTTTGAAATAGAAAAATTAAAATATTCACTCTCTAAAAGTTCCTTCCTTTGTCCAAGGAACTCCTTCGGAGGAAGGAATTTAGGAGAAGTTAAACAACAAATTATAATCACTACGAACATCAGAAAGAAAATATGGACTCTCCTTTTTTAGGAGAGGATAATATGGTTCGATTTTATGGTTCGTAAATGAAATTAACCCGCCTTGGTTCGAAGGTGGGTTTTTTCTTTTTAGGTAGCGATTTTTTACGGTATCATTCAAATCTTCGACTGAGGTAATATACATTTTAAAACACTATAAACTATTGTAAATCAATAAGTTAAAAGACTGATGACTTATTGACTTCTGACTACTTAATTCATCATTTATGAGCGATTTTTCACTTTGGTTTAGCACGGGTTTAGCCCATATCTTGGATTTAGAAGGCTACGATCATATTTGTTATGTGGTGGCTTTGGCGATAATG